>JBDRUX010000031.1:0-22056 GCA_039801565.1 Caldifarciminota bacterium | reverse complement strand
GAACGGCAATTGAAATTAAATAGAAGATTTATAATGAAGTTGAAATTAATGCAAAATACAATGTCGGCTTTTAATCAAATTAAGGATTCAATTTCCATAGTATTAGATTGGCTGGTATTAGAATTTATTTGGTAATAAGCCAGAAAATAAGAACGCAGTAGTAACCTAACTCATTTGATATTGACATTAAAGTATTAAGAACTTATAATTAACAAATTAGTTAATTATCTATGCTTAATAGAAGTGTCGAGTTAGCGGAAAAATTGAGCCCGAAACTTTATTTTACACTCCAGGATTTAGCTAATATCTTAAAGTTGAAGCCAGAGTCAACACGAGTGCTTTTAAGCCGTTATACAAAAAAGGGTATCTTCATTCGAATGAAAAAAGATTTTTACGTTTTGCGCGAGAGTTTTAAGAAATTCACAGCCGAAGATTTTTTTCAAATTGCCAATCTCTTACAGGTTCCCTCTTACATCTCATTTTTAACCGCCCTCAACTTCTATGAAGTAACAACCCAAGTCCAACGGGACTTTTTTGAAAGCGCCGCTCTCAAACGTTCCAAAAAGTTTGAAATTAAAGGGATTGTCTTTGCCTACTACAAAATAAAAAAATGTTACTATTTCGATTTTATCCGACTCGGTAATTTCTTTATCGCATCTAAAGAAAAGGCATTTGTTGATTCGGTTTATCTCTATTCTTTTGGTAAATATAAGATTGACTTTTCGGCTTTGGATTTAACAAAATTGGATAAATCCAAAATTAATAAAATTATTAAGGTCTATCCGGATAAAACGAAGGCGATTGTGAAAAAAATATGGAGAATTTAATAAAGCAAGAACAGTTTGAATTAGAAGTCTTGGAACGACTGAATAGCAAGCGATTGTTAACCAATCTCGTGTTCGGCGGCGGGACAATGTTAAGACTTTGTTATGGCTTAGACCGCTTCTCGGTTGACTTAGACTTCTGGCTAATTAAAACGATTGATGTCAATAAACTATTCAATGACCTAAAACAATATCTCGGTCAGTATTACACCTTGACCGATTCGGAGAATAAGTTCTACACCTTACTTTTGGAATTGAAATCAAAAAGTTATCCGCGGCGCCTTAAAATTGAGATTAGAAAAGAACTGAAAAAAGTTGCGACCGAAAATGCAATTGCCTATAGTAAGTATTCTAATACTCAAGTCTTATTAAAGGTTGTCTCCTTGGAAGCAATGATGGGTTTAAAGATTGAGTCGTTTTTAGCCCGAAAAGAAATCAGAGATGTTTTTGATATTGAATTTTTACTGAAAAAGGGGATAAGCCTACCCGATGATAAAACCATTTTAGAAAGAATCTTGCGGACATTGAATTCTTTAACCAAGCGGGATTACACTGTCAAACTTGGCTCGCTATTAGAAGCAGCGTCACGAAAGTATTATATTTTGGAAAACTTTAAGATTCTCAAATTGGCAATTAACGAAAAGATTCTTCGGGGATAAATTTTAATTATTTTATCGTCGAATTAGTGAAATTTATTTTAAGAAAAACCGCTTGGTTTTTCTTAAAGCCTTATCTAAAAGGGTTAAGGCTTCTTCCCGATAATCCAATAAATTTCTTGGTTCGCGTTTGATTTCTTCTTGAAGTAAAGCATGAACCAAGAAAGGAAAGGTTGAAGTGACATCAGCAAAGACATACTGGGATTTTTTGACACATTCGGCTGATGTCTTACCCCAAGTATGGGCTTCGCCTGCGGTACAAGAAGAAAGTCCGCCATTTTGGACATGGGCATCGCAAATCTGGACATCCATATCATAACCACCAGCATCAATGCCACAGATTTGAGAGAGGAAGGGTTCGGGTTGTAAAGAGTAATTCTTGGGCACACCACCACCTAAAATGATAATGGAGAGTTTACGACTCCACCGGTTCTTTGCTAAATAATGATAAGCCGCAAATTCATAGATATCTTCTTCTAAATCAATATTGAATTTATAGCGATGACCGAGTTTGCGCTTCATAAATGCCAGATTTAAAAAGATTGAGCCATCTTGGGGAGCACCACAAAAGATAGGAATTTTATTCCGATAGGCTTGAACCAAAAGGCTGCGATTAAGGTCAGCCCGTTTGAAACGCCGTTTGCCATACCTTGCTAAGTGCTTGCCCAATAGGTAGTGAAACTGGGTAGTGGTCATCGAACGGTTAAAATCTGGTCGGCGCACTAAGTCTTTCACTAACCGGTCCGCGGTCCAAAGGTCGGTATCCGGGAAGGCAGTGTCATAAATTCTGGTCCAGCCGGCTTGGCGCAATTTGATATCACCTTGATTTGGGTCAACCTCAAACCAATTGTCACTTTCTAACCTTTGTAAGTCGTGATAAAGATTGGCACCAGTGGTGGTGAGAATGTCAATATAACCGGCTTTAATCATTGGAATAATGCAGGTAACCGCAAAATCAATCGGCGTCATCGCACCAGCCATCGCTAAAACAATAGTATGGTTTTCTTCCAACATTCGTTTGATAATCCGATAGGCGTTTCTTAGCTCTCTGCCCACATAACCAGTAAAAGCCTTTTCTAAGAGTTCGGCTGTTTTCTCATCACCCTTGATTGGTTCCCCGATTATCCGATGACCAACCATTCTCTTTGAAAGATGTCGCATTTTCCTTTATTGATAACGAAAATTTTCAAAATGTCAACCAAAAGATTTTTTACTGTTTCAGAAAAGAGTTAGTTGACTTTTTAATTGAAGGCTTGAATCACCTGGGCAAAATCTTTTAGTTTGGCTTGGTAGGTTTTTTGTTTGACTTCTTTTTCACTTAATAGCAGAGTGATAATTGGTTGCTTGCCAACTAATTTAGTAAAATCCGTAACCGCTTTTTGATTTTTCGCACCGTTGCCCGACACCGAAAGTAAGGCAATGCTTTTAAATTTTTCGCGATTATTGAATAGATAAGTTCGAATCGCAGGTGAGATTGTACCAGCCCAGATTGGTGTTGCAATGACGACTAATTCATAATCATTAGGGTCTCTCTCAATCGGCTTAATTGGTGTCATTTTTCTAAATAAGGCATCAAATCCACCACTGATAAAACCCAATAGTCCATTACGATTTTTGGTATCAGTTATCATTTCTAAGTCGCATTGGAGTTGGCTTTGGAGTTGTTGGCAGACCGTTGCGTTGATACCGGTTCGAGAGTAGCAGGCAATTAAAATTCTCTTCAATTGGCTTTTTGAAATTTAACGATTCGGATAAAAGATTTTGCTTCTAAACTGGCACCACCGACTAAAGCTCCATCCAGTTCTTCTTCTGCCATCAATTCATCAATATTGTCGGGTTTGACACTGCCACCGTAAAGAATTCGTATCGTCTCCGCAAGCGTTGGATTGTAATTATTTTTCAACCAGTCTCGAATAAAACTATGGACTTCACTTGCTTGTTTTGGTGTAGCGGTTTTACCGGTACCGATTGCCCAAACCGGTTCATAGGCAATGATGACTTTTTCAATTTGGTCTTTAATCCCAGCCAGACCTTGGGTTAACTGGTTTTTTACTATATCAAAAGTCCTGCCCGTTTCTCGTTCCGAAAGTCTTTCGCCGATGCAGAAAATAGGGGAGAGATTCATTTTTAAAGCGGTTAAAAGTTTTTTATTGATTAACGCATCGTCTTCGAAGAAATACTGTCTGCGTTCGGAATGACCTAATATTACATATTTGCAGCCCAATTCTAAAAGAAATTCTGGCGAGATTTCGCCAGTATAGGCGCCATTCAATTCATAGTGCATATTCTGGGCACCTAATTCAATATTCGAGTCTTTTATCACTTCAGCAACCACTGGCAGAGCAGTGAAGGGTGGACAGATTGCGATGTCAACCTCTTTCACATCAGCCAATGCTAATCTTAATTCTTCAGCCAATTTTTTTGCTTCGCTTGGTCGTTTATACATCTTCCAATTACCAGCGATTAGCCGTCGGCGCATTTAACCCCCTAACTGGAAAATTCTTTTCATTTGTCTTTTAATACCGCAATCCCGGGCAAAGTCTTTCCTTCCAAAAATTCCAGAGTAGCACCACCACCAGTCGAGGCATGGCTGACTTTATCTGTTAAGCCAAACTTTTCTAATGCTGCCACGGTATCGCCACCACCCACTACCGAGATGGCACCATTTTGGGTAGCAGTAACTACCGCTTCCGCAACCGCTTTTGTTCCTTGGGCAAATTGCTCAATCTCAAACATTCCCATTGGACCTGCCCAAACAATCATCTTGGCACTGCGCAGTAATGCCTGATAACTTTTTATCGTCTTTGAGCCGATGTCTAAACCGATAAAATCGGAAGGGATTTCATTCCAAGCAACAGTATTGATGATACCGAGTCCGTCGGTGTTATTTGAGACAACCACGTCTTCCGGCAGATAAACTTTCTTTTCGTTTAAGAGACCTTTTGCCTCATTTAATAATTCCGGTTCGAAGATCGACTTACCAATTTCATAACCTTTGGCTTTGTAGAAATTGAAAATTAGGCCCCCACCCAAGATTAAGTTATCAACCTTGAGGAGCAGATTTTTAATCACTGCCAATTTATCCGAGATTTTGGCGCCGCCAATAATACCAACGAAAGGATGTTGGGGCGACTCAATTACTGAACTCAAATAGTCAATCTCTTTTTCCAGCAAAAGCCCAGCCGCTGGTTTATCAAATAATTTTGCCATCCCTTCGGTTGAGGCATGGGCGCGATGCGCGGTGCCAAAGGCATCGTTCACATATAAATCCGCCAAATTAGCCAGCGCCTTAGCAAAATTGGAGTCATTTTTCTCTTCTTCAGGATGAAACCTTAGATTCTCTAAAAGAACCACATCGCCCGGCTTAGTTTCGCTTATTACCTTTTCGACAGATTCGCCAATACAGTCTTCAGCGAATAGCACTGGTTTTTTTAGTAGCTCAGAAAGTCTTTGCGCTACTGGTCTTAAGCTATATTTTAAGTCTCTTTTACCTTTCGGTTTGCCTAAATGGGAAGCCAGAATTGCGATACCTTGATTTTTGATAATGTACTCAATTGTTGGTAAGGCAGCTTGGATGCGGGCATCACTGCGAATCTTACCGGTTTCGTCCATCGGGACATTAAAATCAACCCGGACGAAAACCTTTTTATTTTTTATCGGAAGGTCTTTTATGGAGAGTTTCTTCATAACCGTGCCCCAATATATTCGATTAGGTCTACTACCCGACAGGCGTAGCCATATTCATTGTCATACCAGGCGTAGACTTTGACCAGATTCTTATCAATAACTGCGGTCAGTTCCGCATCAACAATTGCCGAGTAAGTGCTGGTTGTAAAATCAATTGAAACTAAAGGTTCACTACAATACATAAGATATTTCTTAAGTGCACCTTCACTGGCTTTCTTAAATGCTTCATTTACTTCTTCCTTGGAGGTTGCTTTTTCCACAACGCAAGAAAAGTCAACGATTGATACATCGGGTGTCGGGACCCTTATTGCCATCCCATCAATCTTACCTTTTAGTTCTGGAAAAATGACGCCAATCAGTTTTGCGGCTCCGGTCGTTGTTGGTATCATACTCATTGCTGCTGCCCTTGCCCGTCGCAAATCCTTGTGTGGTGCATCCAAAATCCGTTGGTCATTGGTGTAACCGTGAATAGTTGTCATATAACCGCTTCTGATTTTGAAATTCTCATGGAGAACCTTTGCCACCGGCACAATGCAATTAGTTGTACAAGAAGCATTAGAGACAATATGGTCAGTTTTAGGGTCGTAGGATGCTTCGTTAACCCCCATCACCAATGTCTTTATCGGTCCATTTTTATCTTTGCTCGGGGCAGTAAGAATTACTTTTTTCGCTCCGGCTTTGAGATGAGGTTCTAATTTGTCATAGGAGCGAAAGACACCTGTTGATTCCACTACGATATCAATCTTCAAATCTCGCCAAGGCAATTGAGCCGGGTCTTTTTGGGCGAATACCTTCACGGTTTTGTCTTCGACCACAAATGAATCGGTTTGGGCTTCGATCTTAGCATCCATTGTTCGGTGGACTGAGTCGTATTTGAGTAGATGGGCTAAAGTCTTAGCATCGGTAATGTCATTGACTGCCACAAATTCGAGGTTTGGATTTTTATAGCCAGCTCGAAACACTAGCCGGCCAATCCTACCAAAACCATTGATGGCAATTCTTATCATTTTTTCTCCTTTCTTTTTTATAAGTCCAATCAAAATGGGTATATTATCTGATAACTCAATTGATTATTAGCATAAAGAAAACAAGATGATTGTCAAGAAGATGCATTCATTTCGCTAAAGGGAAAATTAGGGTAACGAGCATAAAAAGATTCAGTAAGGTTAAAACAAATACGATTAGCCAAGCAATAAGCTTAACGATTTTCGAGTTAGTATAATTTTCCATCAGGTCTTTGCGGTTAGTGAGTGAAAGCATAAAGATTAAAATGAAAGGCAAAAGGATACCATTGATTACTTGGGAGACGACCATTACAGTCAAAAGTGGAAAACGCGGGATTAATACGACGCCAGCACCGATTACAATCAAAGCAGTATAAAGGCCATAAAATTGCGGTGCGTCGCGAAATCTCCTATCTAAACCCGATTCAAACCCCATCCCTTCACAGATGGTATAAGTAGTAGACAATGGTATGATTGATGCAGCAAAAAGCGAGGCGTTGAGTAAACCAAAGGCAAATAGAGCCGAACAGTATTTGCCCGCCAAAGGTTTTAGGGCTAAAGCAGCGTCTTTGGCGTTTTCAATTCTAATGCCGGCTTTAAATAAAGTAGCGGCACAGGCAACAATGATAAAATAGGCTACAATCATACAGGAGATGCTTGCCAAGATGACATCCAGTCTGGCATATTTGTATTCTTCGACTTTGATTCCCTTTTCCACGGTGGAAGCCTGAAGATAAAAAAATTGCCAGGGTGCGACCGAGGTGCCAACCAAGCCAACCAATATTATTAAAAAATTGGGCTGAAAGTCAAAGTTGGGTTTAATAGTTGCGAGTAGCGTATCATTCCAATTGGGCTTGGCTAAAAATCCGGATAAGATGTAGCTTGAGTAAAATAGCACGGCAACGAAAAAAACTTTTTCGACACTTTTGTAGTTTCCTTTGACAATTAACCACCAGATAAAAAATGCTGCTAACGGTACGGAAAAATATTTACTTACTCCAAAAATCTCAAGGCTTGCCGCAACTCCAGAAAAATTTGCCATAACATTACCTAAATTAGTAAAAAATAATGCGAGGAGAAGATAAAAAGTGATTTTTAAGCCAAATTTTTCTCGAATCAAATCCGAAAGACCCTTGCCGGTAACCACCCCCATCCGCGCATTCATCTCTTGGGTGATAATAAGAATAATAATAATGGGGATTATTGACCAAAGTAGACGATAGCCAAAATGGGCACCCGCAATCGAGTAAGTCGAAATGCCACCAGCATCGTTATCAACATTAGAAGTGATGATACCTGGTCCAATCACCGCAAAAAAAGTCATAAGACTGGCAAGAAAACCGGTTCGTTTGAAAAAATAATCTTGGACGCTTTTTATTGTGCGCATCGCTATTTGAACTTTTGTTTTGGGCGTATTTTACGATGCCAGGCAATATTAATAACTCGTCCCAATATGTCATCTTCGGTGATTATACCATGAACAGTATGATTTCGGTCTAAGACTGGAATGGTTGCACATTGGTATTTATCCATCATATATGCCACTTCTCTCAAACTGGCATCGAGGTAGACAAAGACTGGTTTGGCAACCATGGCTTGGGTAATCGGGATATTTGGCGGTGCCGCGATGAGTCTTAACAAAGTAGTTGTACCAACCAATTTGTTGTTGTCGTCAACCACACATAAATATTGAGGGACAAATTCAACATCTTTTGCCTTTTCTTTAATTTGCGTTAATGCCTGAGCCACAGTAAATTTATCGGAAAGGGCGATATATTCTGTGGTCATTATCCCGCCCGCTGAATCACTTGAATAACCTAAAAGGGTTGAGAGTTTTTTAGCACGCGACCCTTCCATTAAGGCTAAGACATCGTTGACTAAACCTTTGGGTAAATGTTCTAATAAATCGGTTGCCTCATCGGGTGACATATTCTCAATAATTTCGACTACCTCTTTAGTCTCAAGTTCTTCGAGAATTGAGACCCGATTGGACATATCGAGACTTTCAAAAATCTTTGCTTTAGTTTTGGCATCAAGCAATCGGAACAGAGCGACTCGGACCTTTAAGTCTAAATCGAGCATCATTTCGCCCAAATCCGGTGGTGGGATGGATAAAAGTTGCTCGCGGGCTAAACTTGCCCGTAACGGCATCGCTCGCGAGCCAACCGATAACGGATGGATAAACTTCCAACTCACCAAGGGTTCTTTTGTCAGATAATTGGAATTGGGTGCAAAGATTTTAAACCAGAAGTCAATAAATTTTTCCCAGCCTAAGCGTCGGACAATCCCCCGCCAGCCGATATCAACATGGGCTAAACGAAGTTCATTGTCAACCCGCAAAAGATGAATATCATTCACTCGAATCACTTTTTGGTTAAAGGTATCAACTACCTGTTGGTCTAAGATATCCCGGCGCAAACTGAATTCAGAGTTAAATGGGTTTGGTGTGAAAACAATCTCCGAGCCTTTTATTTTCAAGCGGAAGGGGTCACCAATTGTCGCTACCTTATCAGTTGGGATTTGGGCATATCTTGGTTTTATTGCGCCTTCTTTAATGGTAACACCGCTAAGTAAAGGATAACTTTCTTCAGGCTTGGTAATGGTAAAATCAAATATTTTGCCGACCAAACGGTTATCAATATCAACCACGGGCACACCAATAAAGTCCGAAAGATAAGCGAATACTTGAACTTTTGCCATTGTTTTACAGTGCGTCGGTATGATATTAAAATGATTCAAGATGTCAATGAAAAAAGAAGCTATTGACATTTAGAAAAATTTTGTTATAAATTAACCCTAATGCGAAGTTTTGTAGCAAAAAAGCAGGATATTAAAAGAAATTGGTATCTAATTGATGCCAAGGGGGAAATTTTAGGTCGCTTGGCATCAAGGATTGCCCGCATCTTGATGGGGAAAGATAAACCAACTTTCACTCCCCATATTGACCAGGGCGATTTTGTTGTGGTAATTAATGCCAAACAGGTCAAAGTGACTGGGAAAAAACTTGAGAATAAAATTTATTACCACCATACCTTTTATCCCGGCGGTCTGAAACAGGAACGGCTAAAGGATTTATTGTTAAAACGACCGGAGCGAGTGATACAACTGGCTGTGAAAAGAATGTTACCCAAAAATCGTCATCAGGCGCCACGAATGCGCCGGCTTAAAGTCTATGCTGATGGAAATCATCCCCATCAGGCTCAGTCGCCCGTACCGCTAACATTATGAAAAATACGATTTTTGCAACCGGTTCCAGAAAGACCGCAGTCGCAAAGGTCTGGTTGACTCCAGGCAAAGGCGAGATAAAAATTAACAACCGAAATGCCTCAGACTATCTGGGCCGACTTGACTTAATGAATGTTGTGTTATCGCCATTTAAGGTTACTAATACTTTAGGCCAATACGATGTGATTTGTCAGGTTCGAGGGGGCGGTGTTTCTGCCCAGGCGGATGCAATTGCCTTAGGCACTGCCCGCGCCTTGCTCGAAATTGATAGTAACTTTCGCAAGACATTAAAAAGTGCTGAGTTATTGAAACGAGACCCTCGTGAGAAAGAACGGATGAAATACGGTTTGGCAAAAAGGAGGAAACGCTTCCAGTGGACCAAACGTTAACAATTCGTGACCTCTTAGAAGCCGGGGTTCATTTCGGACACCGTTCGCGGCGTTGGAATCCAAAAATGAAACCTTATATCTTTGGGAAGAGGAATGGAATTTACATTATTGATTTGGAAAAGACATTAGACAGGATTCGCAACGCCTATCAAGCGGTGCGTAGTATTGTTGAGACTGGCAAAGACGCTCTTTTTGTCGGTACCAAGCAACAAGCCAAGCCAATTATTGAAGAAGAAGCCAAACGGTGTGGTGCCTTTTATGTTAACGAGCGTTGGTTAGGCGGACTTTTAACCAATTTCGAAGTTATCTCATCGCGAATTCTACGATTAGTTGAATTGGAACGGATGAAAACTGAAGGTCGGTTGGAGACGATGACCAAAAAAGAACAGGCGAATTTCGAACGGGAATATAACCGGTTATCGAAAATATTTTCTGGTGTCAAAGAGATGGACCGATTACCCGGAGTAGTTTATATTGTTGATGTGATGCGCGAAAAGACCGCTCTGGCTGAAGCAAAGAGGATGAAAATTCCAGTGGTGGGATTTATTGATACAAATGGTGACCCAGATTTGGTTGACTATCCGATCCCAGGCAATGATGATGCGATGCGGTCAATCAAACTGATAACACAAATCATTGCCAATGCAGTGATGGAAGGAAAGAAAGGATTTGAAACCGAAAAGGAAGAAACAAGATGAGTAGCGATTTAGAAAAAGTTAAGGAATTGCGCGCCCGAACCGGGTCAGCAATCTTAGATTGCAAAAATGCCCTGGAAGAAGCCAATGGCGATATCGAAAAAGCGATTGAAATTTTACGCAAAAAGGGTATCGCCAAAGCAGAAAAGAAATTTGAACGACCAACCATTGAAGGGGTAATCGATGCTTATATCCATGCTGGTGAACGATTAGGGGTATTAGTTGAGGTTTTAACCGAAACCGATTTTGTCGCCCGAAATCCCGAATTCCGCCAATTTGTTCATGATATTGCAATTCAGATTGCGGCTTGTGACCCTTTAGCGGTTTCCCGGGAAGACTTGTCACCTGAGGTGATTGAGCGGGAAAAACGGATTTATGAAGCCCAAGCCAGTACTTCGGGTAAGCCGGCTTCGGTGATTGAAAAAATTGTTCAAGGCAAAATGGAGAAATTTTATGCCGATGTCTGCTTATTAGAACAACCATTTGTAAAGATCCCGGAGAAGAAGGTTGGCGACTATTTAAAAGAGCAAATTGCAAAATTTGGCGAGAATATCCGAATCAAACGGTTCGTGCGGTTTAAGTTGGGTGAGTAAGACAAAAACCCGCTATTCGCAAATAATCCTTAAAATTTCTGGTGAAGCCTTTGTTGCTCCAAAAACTTTAAATTTAGTTGTCCGACAGATTCTCGATGCTTATAGACTCCGTACCAAAATTGGAATCGTGGTCGGGGGCGGAAATTTTATGAGAGGTAAAATGGCGACCGATATGGACCGACTGACTGCCGACCGTATTGGTTTAATCGCAACAGTAGCAAATGGATTATTATTAGAGAGTGCCCTTAAACCATTAGCTAAAGTTTGCCACCTTTCCGCTTTGCCGGTTCCCAATATCGTTGAACCCTATAGCCAAGACCGGGCATTGGAAATTTTAAAAAACGGACATCTTTTAGTCTTATCTGGCGGTACTGGAAATCCTTATTTCACAACCGATACCGCAGCGGCGTTACGGGCAGCAGAACTCAAAGCCGATATTTTAATTAAAGGGACCAAAGTGGCTGGGGTGTATTCGGCTGACCCCCAAAAAGACCCAAAAGCGGTTAAATATGATAAGATAAGTTACAGCCAAACCTTAAAACAAGACCTTAAAATAATGGATGCTACCGCTTTTACCTTATGCCAGGAAAATCAAATACCGATTGTGGTATTAAATATCTTCGAGCCCAACTCTTTAAAAAAAGTCTTGGTTGGTAAAAAGATCGGGAGTATGATATGTTAGAAGATGTCTATAAAAATACGAAGGCAAAGATGCAGAAGACGGTTGAGTTGTTAGCCTTAGAATTTTCGCGACTCCGAACCGCCCGCGCCAATCCTGCTATTTTAGATGGCGTCAAGGTTAATTATTATGGCACAAATGTTCCATTGCGTCAAATTGCGACTATTTCAATTCCTGACCCGAGGCAAATTGTCATTCAACCGTGGGACCGTAATGCCCTACCGGAGATTGAAAAGGCAATCTATAAAGCCGATATCGGTTTGGCACCACAAGTTGAGGCCAATTTGCTTCGGATTCCAATTCCACCATTAACCGAAGAGCGGAGAAAAGAGTTAGTGAAACTTTGTGCCAAGTTAGCCGAAGATGCCCGGGTAGCAATTCGAAACATTCGCCGCGAAAGCAACGAGCAGATTAAAAAATTAGAAAAAGAGAAGAAAATCTCCGAAGATGATTCGCATCAAGGAGTAAAAAAGGTACAGGATTTAACCGACGAATTCATCAAGAACATCGACGACCTCCTTGCCAAAAAAGAGAAAGAAATCTTAGAAAAATAGGCAGTCGCGGTCATAATCGCCACTGATTTGAAGATTCCCAATCATATTGCAATAATAATGGATGGTAATGGTCGTTGGGCAAGGCGTCGAAATTTACCCCGTTATTTTGGTCATAAAAAGGGTATCGAGTCGGTTCGAAAAATTGTTCGCGCCTGTAATGACTTGGGTGTTAAGTACCTGACGCTTTTCACTTTTTCGACTGAAAATTGGCAGCGTCCCAAAAGAGAAGTGCAGGAGTTGATGCGGCTTTTGAGCAAAGTCCCAAAACAGGAAGAACCGGAATTGCAGAAAAATAATATTCGGGTGAAAATAATCGGACGGATCGATGATTTGCCTGAAGCACCACGCAAAAGTCTGCTCAATTTAGTTGCCAAAACCGCAAACAATACTGGTTTGACAATGGCGATGGCAATCAATTATGGCGGACGCCAGGAAATCGTTGACGCTTGTAAAAAAATTACCCGAGCCTCTAAAGTAAAAGATTTGACCGAAGACAACTTCAAAAATTTTCTTTATGACCCAGAACTACCTGACCCAGATTTATTGATTCGCACTGGTGGCGAAAAGAGAATTTCTAATTTCCTGCTTTATCAATTGGCTTATACTGAACTCTATTTCACCGAAACCCTTTGGCCCGATTTTAATAAGGAGGAGTTGCTAAAAGCAATTGAGGATTTCTCAAAAAGAAAAAGGCGTTTTGGTCGGGTCTATGAAATCGAGTAGTGTCCTCAATCGAATTATCATCGGTACATTGCTCGGCCTGGTGATTGCCATAACAACCTTTGGACCACCTTTTTTGCTTTTAATTTTTATTGCCGTCTGGCTCACTGTTGCTACGGTTGAACTACTTAACATTTTAAGACTTAAAGCGATTCAACTTAATCCTTATATCACAGTTGGGTCAAATTTATTTTTATTTTTAGCAGTTCTTTTAAAGATACCAAAAGGATTTTATCTCCTACCAATTTTTCTAATTATCCTTGCCGGACTTTTAGCCAAAATGAATCGAAGTTCAATTATAACTTACGGGATTTTTACTTATTTCTATTTGGGTTTCCTGCCCGCCCATTTTTTAATGTTAAAGCAATTGTCAATCACAGTAAATTTCTCGACCTGGTTGGTGCTCTTCCCTTTATTTTTGACCTGGATTAACGATACCGGCGGTTTGCTTGGCGGCAAACTTTTTGGTAAAACTAAATTGGCACCTGACATCAGTCCTAATAAAACAATTGAGGGTTTTGCCAGCGGTGTGTTTCTCGCGGCGATTTTTGCTTATCTCTACCTGAAACATTTTATGGCCAACCAGCCATTTATTCAACTTTTCCTGTTAGGATTAATTATGGGTAGTTTGGCGCAAGTCGGCGATTTAGTCGAATCGGTCTTTAAACGCGAAGCCGGTTTGAAAGATAGTTCAAATCTACTTTTTGCCCATGGCGGCTTTTTGGACCGGATTGATAGTTTACTCTTTACAATTCCTGTCTTTTATTACTATCTCAAGCATATCATAAACTCGTAACCCTGGGATTAAAAAAATTTTATTACTTGACTTTAAATAAATTTGGCATAACCTGTCTGAAAGGGAGGAACAAATAGCTAAAAAAGTTTTTGCTTTTATTTTTTTAATTCTTGGCACAACCTGTCATAAAACGAAAAGCCAAATCACCCCAATAGATACTCCTTCACTGCCTGCCCGTGGTTTCTTTATGGGAATTTTGCCAACGCCGGGCGAAAATCAATCTTTCAGCGAGGCTTATGCTCAGGCATCGGAGTATTGTGAATTTTCACCGGTTTGGGGGCGTCCTACTCCCTTTTATAACTTGGCGGATGATTTAAATGGTGAATGGGGAAGGACATTTGTGAAAGAATATATCCGGGACAATGGGATGTTTCCGATAATTAATATCAATTTTTATGGCGCCGGTGTTAATTTAATCACACCGCCTGGACAGGAAGGCGCAACGCTCGATAATCCCGAATGGCGGAATGCTTACAAACAAGCGGTGCTAAATAGTGTCAAGGCTACGCGGCCACTATATTTATCAATTGGCAATGAAGTCAATCGCTGGTATGAAAAATACGGTGCCGAGGAAGGAAATCCTAATGGCTTCCAACACTACATTAGCCTTTACGAAGAAATTTATGATTCGATAAAAGAAATTTCACCCCAGACTAATGTCTTTTGCACCTTTGCCCGCGAAATTGTCACCGAATACCGAACCGCCAATCTTGATATTCTCAATATATTCCCGACCAATAAATTAGACATTTTGGTCTTCACCAGTTATCCGTATGCAGTTTCAGGGATAAACCGACCAGCCGATATTCCAGATGATTACTATGTTCAAACTGTTGCCAATCTGCCTAATAAACCTTTTGGTTTTACAGAACTGGGATGGCCAGCGATGACCGAATTTGGTGGTGAACAGGCTCAAGCCAATTTTATAACCCAAGTTGCTGAACGGTTGACTAAACAACAAGGGATAAATCTAAGATTATTCGGTTGGGCGTGGTTACACGATTTGGACGAAAATGACCATATCGGTTTAATCAAGCGTGACGGTACGGAAAAGTTAGCCTATGCAGTTTGGAAAACTTTATCAACTTCCCCAGCGAAATAAAACCAAGCAATGAATATTGAAATTCTGCCACTGACCGAAGAAAATCTAAAAGATGCACCAGAGTGGAAATTCGCATCCTTTTAGTTGTAAATATTGTATCTATTGGGAATTTCCCGAAGAATGTCTTGACCCAATGAAAGAGAAAAAGGAAGTTATGTTCCAAAAGAAGTTAAGTTGGATACAAAAGGCAAAAAGAATCCTCGGTAATTGCGGATTGATTGCTTATCTTGAAGGCAAACCGATCGGTTATGCCCAATATGCCTTTTCAAAACTTTTGCCTAATTCAAAAAACTATCCAGTAAAACCGAATGACGATGCGGTGTTAATTTCGTGTCTATTCATACCCAAACCAAAGTTGCGACGCCAGGGCATCGGTAGTCGGATGCTTCAATTCATAATTAATGAATTAAAAAATTCCGGTGTAAAAGCATTGGAAACTTTTGCTCGAAAGGACAGACCTGACAATCCATCTGGACCGATGGCTTTTTACCTAAAAAATGGCTTTATAATATATAAAGACGATGTGACCTTCCCTTTAATGAGACTTGAACTATAGGGCAATTTTTAACTAATGAAAGAAATAATAATAAAAGATGTCACTGAAGAAAATATTGAAGAATTTTGCTGGTTTTGTGTTGCGCCAAATAAGCGCAATGACCCGGACTGGCAAAAAGGGGTAGAGTATAAAAGACAGTGGGCAGAGGCGATGCTTAAAAAATGGGGCCCGTTCGCTAAATTAGCCTATCATAATAATTGTCCAGTAGGAATGATTCAGTATCAGCCAATTCCCGAGCAAAGGATTGTTTACATTGATTGCATTTGGGTGCCATTAGAAAATTACTGGCAGAAAGGAATTGCCACTCAACTCTTAGCTAAGCTATTGGAGGACATAAAGAATTTTGCTATAACCGGATTAAAAAATAAATCAGTATTAGCCTTGGTGACCAAAACCTTTCCGGGTGGCGCCCCCAATCAACTGACCGCTCAGCAATTTTTTACTAAAAAAGGTTTCCAACCGATTGGCAAAGACCCTAACTATTTATATTATCCGCTAAAACCAGGCTTTGTTTATAGACCGAAGCGGAAAAAAGCGATTAAATATAAACCACAAAAAGAGGATAAAGGAAAAGTTTTGATTGTTTGTGGACCCAATCCTTGCCCAGCGACCTATCCTTACTTCCTAAAGCGAATGGAGAAGTATATTGGGGAAATAGATGCCAAAATTCCGATTGAGTGGCTTGACACCGCTCAAGATTCGGAAGCAGTGAAGAAAAGAAAAGTCAATATCGGTGATTGTATTGTAAATGCTAAATTGATCAAAGCCTTCGTTCTGGATAAAGCCGGTTTTCAGAACGAAGTTAAAAAGGCCTTACAATGAAAATCTAATGAAAATCTTAGGTATTGTTGGTTTAAATCGAATCGGTGGTAATTTCTAGCGGATAGTTTAAAATCGCTGTCGCTTTAAAAACAAGTTGACTTAAACTGGGGTTTTATGCACCGCGCGAACGGATTAATTTTAGAGTAAAATCCGATAACTTAAATAGGATTATCGCCTTAGCCCAGTCAATCTTTTCCTTTTTAAGTCTAAGTTTAATCTACTTAATATTTATGTTACAGGTTTATGGTACTACTACGGTTAGGTTGGTTATGAGAGATTTAAGCCTTAGAGCCCAAAGCAATCCTTTGTGAGAACCGCTGATTTGAATTCTTGATTTTAATTTCATTGTTAATGTTCGGATCAGTTTCAATCGCAATTTTTAGAGCCAAAACCTCAACTGATTAAAGACCAGACCAATATCCTACTCTCTAACTTATTCTCTGGCTTCCTTAATGGGCAATCTACTAATCAACCCACTGGTTGACCTACTAAGCAGTTGAGTAATCAGGATAGAGGGTAAGTCAGGGGACAAACCGGCGGGCAAGGGGGTGGGCTAGCCCATAGGCTAGCCCCCAGGCAAGCCGGTAGGCAGCCCACCGGACAGCATAGAGGCTAGCCCGCCGGCTTGCCTACTCAATTGCCGAGACAGTCAGTTGCGAAGTTGACTTTTAGTCTGATTCAGAAGGTGATTACGGAAAGACTATAAAACCGATAAAGAGGTTAATAACATAAGTTCTTGTTAAATTAAATCTTAGAAGAGGGGAAAGGTAAAAAACGAAGTATGAACCAAAGGCGATTGAAGAGCAAAAAGGGATAATATCGTTAGCCAGTCAATCGCTTGGTTAACTGAGATAGAAAGATTGGGAATTGAAGCGAATTAAATTTTGGGTTCTACCTTGTTTACATTTTTAGTTTATCCCAATTCTGTCGGTGAGGACAATAAATCTTGTCTCTTCCCAGCAACTACCCTGGGTAGGTCACTTTGGGCAGTCACTAAGTTTTAATGCAGGGCTATGATTACTTTGGTGGTTAAAAAGTCCAGGTGGGGATTTTTCCCCGCCCGGATTATTTTTAACATCTTATGGCTTACAGATACGAAATGCGTAGCATAGGTTAAGTAAAACGAGACAAATTATGGATTTCACTCCAGCTTTACCATCTTCCTCGTCGCTGCGAAACCACTCCTTTCGAGATATCCTTTTATCGCCAAATTCGAGGTCTGAAGTTTTTCTTATTCAATACTTTCATTGTCTCACCCGAAGGGGCAAGGACATACAATCCTTTCTGTTCGGCGTATCGTTCGGCGCCATCCCCAAACCTAACCCCAGCTACTACACCGTAGATTTCTCTTCCCGAATACTCGGTAAAAAATTTAGAAAAATCTGAGAGTTCTTTTATAAACTCATCGATGTCTTTTGATTCCAAACTACTTTTTACTTCAACTACAAAGATAACTTCTCTATTTTCCTTTCTGCCCAATGCTAAAATATCAATTTCCATCACCTTTCCATTATGATAACGTTTCCGTCGCTGTGCGATATCATTAATTTTTATGCCAAATTTCTTAAAGATTACCGGAATGGATGGTGCCACAAGTCCTTCGACAAACTTTCCCCAACCATCGGTAAGGTCTCCAACCTGTTTATCCGTTTTCTTTTGACTTTCCCGAAGTTTATTAATAGCGGCATCGGTTTTTTTCTGGCTGATTATCAATTCTTTTAAAAGTTTCCAAATCTCATCCGGCACTCTGTTCCGACTCCCCGAGGTAATTTTTTTACTTGCCATACCTTATTGTAAAGCAAGTTTACCAAAAGTCAATAATTAAAACTCATGCAGAATTCGCCCCACTATTCTGTCGTTCTGATTCCGCCTTAAGCGAACGAAGAATCTCGTTTTAGCCTACTCTCTTACTTCTCTCTGCCTTTAGCTGATAAAGTCGCTTACTCTTTAAATTCGACCCTCCGCATTCTCGAGTCTAATCGAAGACGAAGAGTCGATTCGACCGACTTACGAATTTACTCATTCTTCACCATCTTTTTCGTCGCTTTATATTCTTCACTTTCTATTCGATAGAAATAAATCCCTGCTGGACAATTATTTCCTTTATTATCCTTGCCATTCCATTTAACCGAATACCAACCAGGACTTTGAATTCCGTTAATAAGTGTCGCTATCTCTTGACCTGAGGAATTGTAAACTGTTATTCTTAGTCTTGTTTTGATTGGGATTCCATATCGAATTTCGGTCATTTTGGCAAAAGGATTTGGTTGATTCGCATATAGAATAAAGACCGAAGGCAATGGCATTGTCTTCTTTTCTCCTTCAGTTATTCCAGTGTAACCTCTCCTTTCTGACCAATTACTCTCATTACCTGCTCGGTCAATAGATTTAACCCGCCAGTAACCGGCTGAATCTGGGTGGAAAATAATCATTGTATCATTAGGATTATTAAGAGTGGAATCGAGCATTAACCTGTTAAAGAGTGAATCATAAGCAATCTGAATCCTATAGCCCTTTATTCCGCTCAGATTATCGGTTGCCCGATGCCAGACAAAGGTATCTCTTATCGGTGCATTATTAGTTGGGTAAATCAGAATCGGCACAACCGGTTTTGTCGTATCGGCAATAAAGGTAAAGGTATCCGAAAATTCGCCTTGATTGCCAGCTAAATCATAAGCCCGAACCCGCCAATAGAATCGGTCTTCAAAAAGATTAACCGTATCATAGGTAATAGCAGTCGTCTCAATAAAAATTGGACTAGTAAATAATCGGTTCGTATCAATCTCAAGGATATATCTGACCTCCGAAGCCTCAAAAACTTTCATCATATTAGTAATTTGAGTTTGGTCGTTCATCTTTGGTCCGATTAAATCATTGAATTTCATCTCGTCGGTAGTCTTAATCATATCCATCTTCTGTTCGGTTATAATTTTCTTTTGAAGTTGCATTGGCAAAGCAGTTGGTTGATTCCTTCGCTCTTTTCCCAACCCAGTGACCGCCGTCCATTCAAAAGCGATATTTAAGTGATTGAGGCAAGTATCATTGTGGGGATTGATTAAACTCGGTCGGGTTGGACCTCTGGTATCAATCTCAAAACGCCAAACCTCTGACCATTCACTTGGATTATTTGCCCAATCAAAAGCCTTTACCTGCCAGAAATAGATTGTATCCGGTAAAGGAATCACTGGAATTGCCGATGTATCGTTAATCCTTATTGTTGTATCAATACCGAAGTTATTGTAATAATGCAGTAAGTAATGCGAAACTCCAGTTAGATTATCTGAGGGACGTCTCCAGACAAATCTCGGCAACGAATCATTAACCGCCGAATTCGGTCTTGGTGCAATAAGTTCTGGTGTTGAAGGTGCAATCGTATCAAATACCTGCATACCTGAAACCCAGACCATTTCCGAATAGTCGCTTTCATTCCTTGATATGTCATAAGCGGTAATTCTTATATAGAAATTAGAATCAGGATGTAAAGGCAAAGCCAGAATTCTGGTTGTATCGTTGCCAACATCAATGGGTGAAGGTAAATCATAAGGTGAATGTCCTTGATAAGGCAGCAAAGAATCCGAATCATAATAGAGTTTATAACCTAAGATATCGTTTTCATTATTTCGTCGCCAAGAAATTCTAACCATTATCGAATCCGAAGCATAGGCTTCAGAAATTATTGGTGTGCTGGGTCTTGCTACATCATAGAAAACAATTTTTGCCGAGCCAACTGCATCACCCTCGACACTTCTCGCAATAACAGTAGAAGTCGTAGCTATATTTGGTGCCCGAATCTGGAAACTAATATTCCCATTATTAGTTAATACCTGGATCCCAGGAATTGTAGTATCAGCATCTGGCGTTGTAATGGTACCGGCAGAGGTCGTCACAGTTATCAAGGTGCTATCAGGCACAATTTGTCCGGTATTAAGACGAATTGGACCGCCGGTCGCATTTGAATAACTTGTTCCATTGGCAGGAATACTGTCGGGGTCCAAATGTAGGTTGAAAGTATCCGAAGGCGCTGCTGGGGCAAGCGTATAAAGACCGAACAGCATAAGGCTATCTTTAACCACATAGTTGCTATCCGGATGGACTACACCGCCAACATATAACCATTTTCGTAAAGAATCATTCCAGCGATACAGCCGTAGTGAACTCTCATCAATATTAACAACCTCGCTATCTGCATAAGCAATTTTCAACTTTGCTTTACCATTGACATTTGCCACTTCTGGTTGCAGTTGATAAAAACCACCAATTCCATAAGTTAATCCTGCCTGTTGTTGTAAGAATTTTCTTAATTTGCTGGCGTAACAATCAGCCGTGGTCTCAGGCTGCCAAACCCAACTCACAATCGCAACACTATCCCCAGGCGGGATAGCGCCTTGTCGAACTACCAGTGTCCCAGTCCCAACCTGCAAAATTAAACTATCCCCATCCTTTGAAGGCATTATTCCTGCCACAACCCCAAATATATCATCAAGCAATCCAGTTAGGACTTGAACCGCCAATTGAATCGGAACCGTATTCACATCATTTCGGGTCTGGGTATAGATATCATCGGAGTAATCGTAAAGTTTATACTTTTTACCGATAAGCATCGTACCCTCTTCGGTAAGGAGCGATTTTTCATTCCGGATACTCCAATTAAGACCGATAGCGGCATCAATGCCAAGCCCAACTGCCAGATTAATCCGTATTGGCAAGATATCTTGAGAATTAGAATTATACTTGTAATAAGTAAGTCGTAACCCTTGCCCGGATTGAGCAAAGTCAATAACCCGTTCAAATACTGCGTAAAAACTCTTTGCGAAGGTCTCCGGTCTTGCGTGGAAGATATTCATCACATTATTTTGCAGACCAAGTTGGTTAATCGTTCCGGCTAACAAATCCTGAGAAATTCCGGCTACAAAGTCACGCAACCTTTGAATATTATCCGAATCAATCCAGAACTCATATGTTTCCGTATTATTTCCAATCTCTTTGGTCAGATATACCATAAATGCTTTTGGACCTTGCCAATCGCAGTAGATACCAAAACCACAGTCGAGCATTCCTTCAAAAAGGAACTGCCCAGAACCTGTCCGCCAATTATAAATTCCTAAATCGGCTGGTAAATCTTTAACAATATTACGGTTCCAAGGATTAGGCGCGAAGTTATAATCCGCTGAACCATAAGCGGCGACATAGCCGTGAGCACCACCCTCCACCCCAAAACCAGTTCCGGGCAACTTAACAAAGCCTAAATTGGCATGCATTGTTGCGTCAGCTTGTGCCTGAGCCCCAAAACCACCCAAGTCACCTGCCGGTAAATTTGAGTGTGTTAGTCCGACCGCTGCCCTACCTTCACCACCACCGAATATGTCATAACCAACTACTCCTTTTTCGACCGAGTTGGTTAAAGGTGTTTGAATAAAAACTGACAGGAATTGGGCAATCGGAACTAACACTTGGGAAACTGGCACCAATGCTTCGGGTTCAATCATTAAGAATAGTGCTGCCTTATCTAAGTCTGATTGCGATGGGACAGGATTTGGGAATCGGAATTTTCCTTCGGTAAATATCGCTCCGCCGGCATACAAATCACCTCGGGCAACAGCACCTAAATTGATATCATTAACTGATAATTCGGCACCAATCGCACCGCCAACTCCACCACTGACACCTCGTGCCAGTCGGATATTCACTTTCAAGGAATCAGGATTGGAATTAGTTCCCGACAGGCAGATTTGTTTTGGTGCATCAAGCATTACC
>JBDRUX010000030.1:0-22842 GCA_039801565.1 Caldifarciminota bacterium | reverse complement strand
CTGGGTCTCTTCTGTTTTCTCGTCATATTTATCCTTTCTCCATTTTGCAGACATTATAGCACATAACTCTATGTGACCTGCAGGATTACCTACCAGGCTACCCACCAAGTCGCTACCTAACCTACCTCGGAAGTTGCCTCCAAACCTGCTTACCAGTTAACTCACCAACCCACTTTCTAATCTACCTTTTGACCTTTTTCTAAGACATCTCCTTTGGTAACCTACCGGGTTAGTCTAACACCTAAACCTGATACCGCCTCCTATACCGTATGGGGGCTAGCCCCTGGCTAGCCCCCTCTTGTCTATCCTATGGAAAAATCAATAACTTACAATTAACGGGTTAAGACGATTTTACCGTTTGCAATGTGGTTGCCAGAAGATACGGTATAAAAATAGACACCGGCATCGGCTTGGCTTCTGTCCGAATTTATTCCATCCCATACCGCTCCATCCAATTCCCGCACCAACTTGCCAGTAACATCAAAGATTGAAATCTTCACTTCATCGCTTGCCGAAGGCAGTATAAATCTTACCGTTTTGCGGAAAGGATTGGGTGATGCCAAAACCGTAAACTGTTTTAGCCTTGGGCGATTTATTTCGCTAATCGCCTGATATTGCCGAATCGAGTCATAAGGTATCGCAATATAATGGAAATAGAGATTGCCACTGGATGGATAATCCCCGGCATTATGGAAAATCATTGCTACAATTACTGAATCATTGGGTTGGGTGCCAACAATTGCTGCATTATGAGCAAATTCACAATTCTTTTCTTCAATTGCTGAACCATTATTAGTAATTAAGCCATAGTCAATCCAGGTATCCCGGCCAGCAGGACGGAAGAAGAGTCCGACATCGGGTCCGGTATCAGTTGGGGTTTCAAATATTGCTTGATAGCCGGCATAGATTGTGCCTAAATCATCAGCAGCAACGGTCGGCGAGCGGGCATAAAGTTGGGGTGCGGTCGAATCACCGCCCACTAACTTCACACCTTTAAAATGCCAATGACCAGGACCACCCGAATCCGGCCGATATGCCCAAATTTCACCATAGTCATAATTTTCTCGACTCAGTTCAATAATCACCACTGGCGTATCCCGTACCACCTCACAATCATATTTATACCACCAACTTCGCACGCTCGACATATCCGGATAAGGTGGATTATTTTGCCAAAGGACTTGAGGCTCAGTCCAGGTTAAACCATAATCAAAAGATTCACAGAAATAGGGCCAATAAAGGTCGGGATTCGACTCTAACTGACGATTCCACAAAAAGAAGATATAACCGTCCGAACCAAATCGGAAATGGGGACCAGCCATCCATTCCAAAGGACCCTCAAAGAAGATTCTGCCTTGGTCCCAAGTTTCACCATAATCGGTTGAACGCCAGATATAACCGTGATAAGTTGTTAGATAGGTGCCGTTATTCGTTGCGGTATATATGACAAAACTGTCCTTGACCGCAATGCAAGGTAACCAGACATCCCAATCTTCGCTATTGGGCAATTCGAATGCCGCGGTTATCAAACCATCCGGATAACTAACCTCTTTTGCGTAAAAGGTCGGACTGGCAACATAAGTTCCACTAACACGTACTGCTTGGTGCCAGGCAAAATTGACCCTTAAATCGTTCGGGTCGGGCCAGTTTTGTTCCGCATCCAAACCAGGATAAACCCTTCGGGCATTGAAAGTCGAAAGTGGTCCGTACTGTATCCAACTTAATCCCCGGTTAGTCGAATAAGAGACATATACCTGCATTATATTTTCCGGGTCGCCAGAAAATAGTCCGTAGATTACGGCAACATTTTGCCCATCTTCAGCAAAGACAATATTCTTGCCTGGTGAACCAGCCGTAGAGCGTAAATCCGGAATCGAGGCAATAATACTTTGGTCTAAACTGTTCGGCGGCGGAATCGGCTGAGAAAGAGTTGATTCAAAATTTCCTTTAATTGGCACATCTTCTACCTTAGGCGCTTGAATCCGTTTCGCACCAAAACCAATCGTTATTATGGTTATGATTGTTATTAAATGTTTCATCGTATCCCCCTTCTCCGAATAATTTCAAATTTTGAATTTTTGGCGTGCACCTCCTTCCTTATCGGGTTAGGATAATCTTGCCCTGATATTTTCCATTCGGGCTTTCAACCTTATAGAAATAGACCCCAGGGCTTGCTTTACTGCCATCCCAAATAAAGCAGTGACTGGTGGCTTGTGGCTGGTCGAATCGACCCTCTCGTGAGACCCGAATCGGGTGGCTTGTGACTAATCTGCCAGTAACATCATAGATTAAAATCTTTGCTTCGCCAATTTGAGCAGGTAGAATAAATCTTACTGAATTGCGGAAAGGGTTGGGATAAACTTTAATCTGTTCTATGGTTGATTTTTGTTGGCTTTCTTGGATACCAGGAAAAGAAGGCACGACCACATAATCAAAGTAGAGGTTACCACTGGTTGGATAAGTCCCGGCATTGTGATAAATCATTCCGACAAGGGTTGAATCACCACCAGCAATAACTGGCGCATTATGAGCAAACTCAAGATCCCTCTCTTCAAGAGCGCCAGCATTAAAGGTAATCCTGCCATAATCATACCAGGTATCTTTACCCGCATAACGAATGAACATTCCGCAGTCCGGTCCGGTATCGTTCGGTGTCTCAAAGATTTTCTGATAGCCGATGAAGATATTGCCATAGTCATCAGCGGCAATAGTGGGAAAACGGGAATATCGCTGCGGTGCGGTTGAATCACCACCGACCAACTTTTTCCCAATAAATTGCCAACCGCCACCACTTTCCGGAACTGGATAATAGACCCAAGTCTCACCGTAAGAGGAATTGTCAGAACTAAGGTTTACCACCACCACTGGCGTATCTCGCACCACTTCGCAGTCATATTCCCCCCAACACGTCACACCTGACATATTGGGATAAGGCGGATTATTGCCCCAGAGTAATTGCGGTGGAGTCCAAGTTAAACCATAGTTATAAGATTCACAATAATAGGGCCAATAGCCACCAGAATCTTCCTTGCACCAAAGGAAAAAGATATAACCGTCCGAACCGAAACGGAAATGGGGTGCATAATCAACTTGGGGAAAAGGTAAAAAGACCCTACCACTATCCCAAGTTACGCCATAATCCGTAGAACGCCAAATATAACAGTCATAAGTTATAACATAAGTCCCATTATTCATCGCCGTGATTACAACAACGCTATCTCTAACTCCGATGCAAGGTGTCCAGACATCGCGTCTCCCGCTATTAGGCAAACGAAATCGAAATGGATAGAAGGTACCGTCTGGATAACTTGTTTCCCGGATATAGAAACACGGGCTGGAGTCATAACTACCGCTGATTCGTGTTGCCTCATGCCAAGCAAAATGAACCAGTCCGGTTGTTGCGAAATCGTCTTCAGCGTCTATAGCTGAATAAGCTCGCCTAACCATTGGACTGAGTGAACCGTAATAGAGCCAAGTACTGCCAAGGTCGGTAGAATAGGCAATACAGATAACCATTATATTATCCGGATCGCCACTTTCTCTACCATAGATTACTGCCACACTATGCCCATCTTCAGCCAGGACAATATTCTTGCCAGCAGTTCCGGCAGTGGAGCGTAAGTCAGGGATGATGTCAATGATGTGCTGGTCTAAACTCGTCAGTGATTTTGGTACAGGTGGTCGCACCGAAAGAAAAGTCTCTTTTATTCCTACCGCTTCTATCTTTGGTGCCCGAATGATATTCGCACCAAAGCCAAGCGTTATTATTATTATTATTGAGATTATTAGTAAATGCTTCATCTTTACCTCCTTTGAGATTATAGCGGTCGCATTGATGCAACTTTTATCTTGCACGATGCATCGCACCGCTCCATCTCCTTTAACGGGTTAAGATTATTTTACCTTGATAGTTATTCTCATCGGTCTGTAAGTTGTAGAAATAGACACCTGGATTATGCTTTCGTCCATCCCAAATAAAGCAGTGACTGGTGGCTTGTGGCTGGTCGAATCGCCCCTCTCGTGAGACCCGAATCGGGTGACTTATGACCAACCTACCTGTCACATCGTAAATCTGCAACGAGGTTATTGGGGAAGAAGTAACGAATTTGACCAAATTATGAGCCGGATTGGGTGAAACAAGGATTTTCGGCTGGCTGGGCAGTGCGGAATGTTTTTCTTTATCTCCAACCCAAGGCGGAATTGGTGGATTCGGTAAGATGATACAGTCAAAATATAAACCACCCGAATTCGGATAACTACCAGCATCGGTATATATCAAACCAATGATTGTCGAGTCGCCGTTGGCAATGAGCGGTGCATTATGGGCTACCTCCATATAACCAATATTGCCGTTAAAGGTGCATCTCCCCCAATCATACCAGGTATCTTGATGGGCGGGTCGGGCAAAAACGCCACAGTCCGTAACAGTATCTTCACCGGTAATAAAAACTCGGTTATAGACCACAAAGATATTGCCACTATCATCAGCCGCTAAATTGGGACACCGAGCATAGGGCCAAGTATCGCTATCAATTAAAACTGTGGTCTTAAAATGCCAATTGCCTGGTCCACCCGAATCTGGGCGATATACTACAATTCTACCGTAGTCATAGTTACCAGTTACAAATTTTGTCGTTACGACTGGTGTATCCCGCACCACTTCGCAGTCATAACCGCTCCACCAACCACTGGTTGAGCAAGGATAAGGGAGTGGTCTTGGTTCGGTCCAAGTCAAAGCATAGTCAAACGACTCGCAATAGTAGGGAACAAAAATATTTAAATTGGCAGTATCCATTTGAAGCCAATAGAAAAAGATGTAACCATCGCTACCAAGACGGAAATGAGGACCATACTTATCCCAAGGAAATGGTATAAACACTCTTCCTGTATCCCAAGTTTCACCATAATCGGTTGAACGCCAGATATAACAAATGTAATTTCCACAAAGACCAGAACCAATTGCCGTGATTATTGTAAAACTATCTCTGACTGCGATGCAGGGCAGCCAGACATCCCGGTCTTCACTGTATGGCAACTCAAACGCCGCAGTTATTAAGCCATCCGGATACACAACTTCTTTGGCATAAAAAGCCGGACTGGCAACATAACTGCCACTAATGCGTGCGGCTTGGTGCCAGGCAAAATGGACTCGTAAATCGTTCGGGTCGGGCCAGTTTTGTTCCGCATCCAAACCGGAATAAATTCTTCGGGCATTAAAAGTCGAAAGCGGCCCATATCGCATCCAACTTAGTCCCCGGTCAGTCGAATAAGCGACATAGGTCTGCATTATATTTTCCGGGTCGCCAGAAAATAGTCCATAAATTACCGCAACATTTTGTCCATCTTCAGCAAAGACGATATTCTTACCAGCCGAACCGGCAATTGAACGCATATCTGGAATATTATCAATGAGCTGTGGGTCAGGAATTAGTAGATTGCGATGCTTGTCATTTAATACCTGGCTTGCATTCTCTTTCCAATGATTGGAGCCTAAATCGGTTATCGGAACTGCTTTGTTTTTAGCCGCAAGGACAAGATTTATTCCAAGACAAATCGTTACGACCAAAAATATTACAAAGTGTTTCATAAAACCCCCTTTTCTGTCATCAAGACAGATTTTTAAAAGATTATTACATTTTATCGGCGTTTACCAACTCCGTTTACATTAACCATCCCTGAACTTTTAACCCCGGCTGATTTAAGATACCGATGTCTGCTAATGATAGATCCGGAAATAGCTTAAGTCATCTAATCGGTTCAACCAGTTTATCAAAGAACCAATCGGCGAAGTCGATTTGGCATATTAGTTAACATTTATTGTTTTGCCTTTCGGCTCCGTCGAATCGTACCTACCAATATTTATAGTTTAAAATAAGATTTTGTCAAGCAATTTTTACGCTATCGTTTAAACCGCAGAGATATTAGAAATTGTAAAAATGAGTATTTATTAAAAAGTAAATCGGGGGCTACATTTTTAAAAGTTCAAAAATGTTCAAATGGTTCAATGAAGGAGAGCAGAAGCCGGAATTAGTCGCACCGGTGCATTATTGCCCTATATAGACAAAGCAGATTGAATGAATTCTTTAAATGCCGAAATCCCTTTTTCTAAATTTTCCTTTTTTCCACCACCTTCGGCTAAATTTGGTTTACCGCCGCCGCCTCCTTCTAATGCCTTACCTACCGCTTGGGCAATTTTACCAGCCGGTAAAACCGCTTCCAAATCTTTGCTGACAAAAACTATATAACGCAATCGTTCTTCTTGCGAACTGAATAAAAGACCAACCACTTTTTCTTTCATCCGCTCCCGCACCACATCGGCAATCTGTCTTAAGTCAGAAACATCAAAGAATTGGTAATTGGCAAAGATTAGTTTGATATCTTGTGTCTTCTCCGCCTTTTCAATCAACTGGTCCGATAATAGATTGATAAGATGAGCTGAGACCTGACGCAAGCGATTTTCTAATTTTGTTTGATATTGTTTCAACTCATTAATCTTTTGCGTAAGCCCTAATTTAGCCACGCCCAAGGCTTGTTGGAGTTCTAATAGTATTTCCCTTTCCTCAAAAGAGTGTCGGTAGGCGTTCAAACCAACCAAAGCCTCAATTCGACGGATTCCCGCTGCTACGCCGGTTTCGGATATAATCTTAAACATACCAATCTCACCAGTGGCACGGATATGAGTGCCGCCGCAGAGTTCACAGGAAAAATCTCCAATCTTAATAACATTAACCCTCTCGCCATATTCTTCACCGAAGAAAGCCAAAGCGCCCATTTTTTTTGCCTCCTCAATTGGCAGATTGCGGAGGTGTTCGACTTTAATATTCTCAATTACTGCCGAATAGACCAATTGTTCAACCTTATTGATTTGTTCTTGGGTCAAGGGTTGGAAAGCGACAAAATCGAAACGAAACCGGCCTGGTTCGACCAAAGAACCTTCTTGTTTACAGTATTCACCAAGGGTGCGGCGTAAGGCAGAATGAAGTAAGTGGGTAGCAGTATGAGCCCGTTCAATCTCTCTTCGTCTTGTCTTATCAATAATTGCGGTAACTGCAGTTTTGCTAATCTCGCCTTTTTGTAATTTCGCCTTGACCAATCTTATTTTCGAACCTGTTTTATAGTAAGAGTCAATTACTGCCAGTTCGAAGTCCGGCCCAATAATTTTACCAGTATCACCAACCTGACCACCGGCTTCAGCATAAAAAGGTGTTTCTTGGAGTAAAATTTCGTAGCTACCCTTCTCGACTTCTTTATAATCCAAGATATTGGTCGTTACTTCGTCTTTATCATAGCCGACAAAGGTCTGGGCGAAAGCCCCTTCGGATTCAAAACTAATCCTTTCGGTCCAAATTATCTCCTTCTTTGATTTTTCCCGCTGTTCTTGCATGGCCTGCTCAAAGCCAGCCATATCCAAGGTCAACCCTTGCTCATCCGCCAATTCTTTGGTCAATTCCACTGGAAAACCAAAGGTGTCGTGTAATTTAAAAATGTCAATACCAGGGATTATCCCATCGGTCTTATGGGTTTCGGCAACCTCTTTAAATCGCTCTAATCCTTCGTCAATGGTTCGCAAAAATCTCTCTTCCTCGGCTTTAATAATTAAGGCAATCTGCTCCCGTTTTGGCACCAGTTCCGGATAGAATTGACGAAAGAGTTCAATAACTTCACCCGAAATCCGATACATAAATGGTTGGTTAATTCCCACCTTTCTTGCCATTAGCGATGCCCGGCGCAAGATACTCCGCAAGATGTAGCCTCTTGCCTCATTCGATGGCACCTGCCCATCAGCAATGGCAAAGGTCAAGGCTCGGGTATGGTCAGCTGCGGCATAAATCATCGGTTTCGTCTCAGCATTAATATTCAAATCAAGTGCTTTAGCGATTGCCTTAACAATTGGAGCAAACAAGTCGGTTTCAAATATTGACTTTTTGCCCTGCGAAACCATTGCCAACCTTTCCATTCCCATACCGGTATCAATGCCCCGATTCTTTAAAGGCAATCTTGTGCCATCGGGTTGCTGGTCGAATTGAGGAAAGACGATATTATAGATTTCAATAAACCGTTCACAATTGCAACCCGGTCCACATTCCACTTTACCACAACCGAACTCCTCACCCATATCGAAATAGATTTCTGAGCAAGGACCACAGGCACCAACCCCACCAGCCGGACCCCAGAAATTATCTTCTTCCCCCAACCGATAGATGCGTTGCGTGGGAAGCCCGACCTTTTTCTGCCAGATTTCATAAGCCTCTTGGTCTTGAGTAAAGACTGAGACATAAAGTCGGTCTTTGGGTAATAAGACAACTTCGGTCAAATACTCCCATGCCCAAGGGATTGCCTCGGCTTTAAAATAGTCGCCAAACGAGAAATTACCGAGCATCTCAAAAAAGGTATTGTATTTAATACTTTTGCCGACTTGTTCTAAGTCAGTGGCGCGCAAACATTTCTGAATCGAAACCGCTCGGGTATAAGGTAATGGCACGGTTCCGGCATAAAAGGGTTTGAACTGAACCATTCCAGCACTGGTGAAAAGTAGGGTTGGGTCATCCTTGGGAATTAAAGACGAACTTGGCACAATCGTATGTCCGCGTTCAGCATAAAAGGCTAAAAAGGTCCGCCGAATCTCTCGATGATTCATACCACTCCTAAAACCGCTTCAATCGTCTTAAAGGTGAAACCCCGTCTCAATAGTAAATCGTATAATCGCTTTTTCCGTTTCTCTGGTTCGAGTTTTTGATAGCGTTTCGCATATTTCTTAACCAAGGCTTTAGCAATGTCAGTTTCATCCTGATTAATTTCTTTAAGCGCTCGCTCAATAACCGATTTGGCAACGCCTTTTCTTAACAATTCGGTATAAATTGCCCTTTTCCCCCGTTTTGCCAAATTGAGACGGTCTTGGATAAATATTAAAGCAAACTCTTTATCATCAATCAAACCGGCTCTTTTTAATTCTGCCAATGTTTGATTAATAACCGTTTCAGAATAGCCGCGATTCGCTAATCGCTCCGAAATCTCTTTCTCGGAACGGGCACGATAGGATAAAAGTCGGTAGGCATAATTTAAAGCCTTTTGGGACTCTTCTTGGGAAATTGCTTTTTGTAATTGAACCGAATCAATCTCTTTTCCTTCCGCAAGATGAAGTCGGGCAACGGTTTCCGCACTGAGCCCGGTAACGAAAGAACCGTCAAGATATAAAGAGAAACGGTCACTTTTCCGTTTTTGCCGGCTGAGTTTGGTAATCTTCATCTCTCCGGTTGCGAGCAACGGCTACGGAAACTTAAGAAACTATTTCCCTTTAATTTTCTTTGGTTCTTCCTCTTGTTTTGGCGTTGGTAGATTGAGTAGTTTTTTCAATTCTCTTTCTATCTTGGCACTAACCTCGGGATTAGCGGTAAGGAATTCGATTGCCCCATCGCGTCCTTGACCGATTCGCAAATCGCCATAGGCGTACCAGGTACCGGATTTCTGAATGATATTCTTTTCGGTCGCCAAATCAACAATCTCACCGATTCGCGAAATACCTAAACCGTAGATTATATCAAACTCCGCTTCCCGGAAGGGCGGTGCCATTTTGTTCTTAACGACACGGACTTTAGTGCGACTACCAATAACCATTTCGCCTTTTTTAATCGAAGCGATACGCCGAATATCAAGCCGCAAAGTGGCATGAAATTTTAGCGCCAAGCCACCCGGAGTTGTTTCCGGACTACCATACATCACACCAATCTTATGCCGAATCTGATTAGTGAAGATCGCACAAGTCTTTGACTTATTGATTACACCGGCTAATTTTCTTAAGGCTTGGGACATCAATCGGGCTTGGACACCGACAAAAGCATCGCCCATTTCGCCTTCAATTTCCGCCCTTGGCACCAAGGCGGCTACCGAATCAATTACAAAGACATCCAAGCCACCCGAACGGGTTAATACTTCAGCAATCTCTAAGGCTTGCTCACCAGTATCAGGTTGGGAAATCAGCAAATCTTCAAGTTTAACGCCTAACGCCTTAGCATATTCGGTATCTAAGGCATGTTCAGCATCAATAAAGGCGGCGATTCCTCCCAACTTTTGGGCTTCAGCAATTACTTGTAAGGCTAAAGTGGTTTTGCCCGAGGCCTCTGGGCCAAAGATTTCGATGATGCGCCCCCGCGGAAAACCACCAATCCCCAAAGCCGCATCTAAACCAAGTGAACCAGTGGAAATCACTTCTACCTGCACCTTGGCGCCTTCCTCGCCCAAACGCATTATTGAACCCTTGCCAAACTCCTTCTCGATTTGGGCAATTGCAGTCCCCAATGCTTTAATTCGTTCTTCTCTCATACCTTCAGTATAAAGATTGACCGAAAAAAGTCAATGGCAAATCATCCGCTCTTTTATTCCAAATAAATTTTCTTATAATTGGTTGACTGAAGAATAAGAATTTAATAGAATATTAATCAAGAATAACGAGCTTGTTTTTATTATTAAAAATGGAGGCAGTAAATGGGTAAAAATAAAAAAGAATTGATAAAAGAGATGATTAAACGGTTACATAAAGGCGAAAATCCTAATAAAATCAAAGAAGAATTTAAGGATGTGCTAAAAGACATTTCCTCAACTGAAATTGCCCAAATCGAAGAAGAATTGATCAAAGAAGGGATGGCGCGGGAAGAAATCCAAAAATTCTGTGATATTCATCTTGCTTTATTTTCCGAATCAATCCAAAAGACAAAACCAATCGCACCGGCTGGACACCCAATCCATACCTTGATGGAAGAACATAGAATGATGCTTGGTTTTGCTGATAAATTAAACTGCTTAATTGCAGAAATGAAAAAGTTTAATAAATTTATCGAAGTAAAAGAGACGATGGAACAAATAAATCACCTAACAGAACATTTTAAGGATTCCGAAAAACACTATCTGCGTGAGGAGAATGTCCTTTTTCCTTATCTTGAGAAACACGGCATCACCGAACCCCCAAAGATTATGTGGATGGAACACGATAAGATAAGGGAGATAAAGAAAGGACTTTATCGTTTAGTCAATTCATATCAGGAAGCAAACTTTCAAAATTTCGTTGCGCAACTAACTGAAATCGGCATCAATTTAACTGAGATGCTTTTTAGTCATTTTACTAAAGAGAACAATATTCTATTTCCGACCGCTTTGAGGGTCATCGAGAATGATGAATGGCAGATTATCCAACAGGAATTCGCTGAAATTGGTTATTGCTGTTTCACCCCGCAGTCAGCGAAAATAACGGAAAAAGCCGAGGTAAAGACTGAAAAGGTTGATATAGCCGGAATGATTGACTTCGAGACCGGTAATTTAACCAAAGACGAGCTTCAAGCAATTTTAAACACCTTGCCCGTTGATATAACCTTTGTTGATGCTAATGACGAAGTCAGGTATTTCAGCCAGACCAGAGATAGAATCTTTGTCCGAACCAAGGCGGTATTAGGCAGAAAGGTCCAACAGTGCCACCCGCAAAAGAGTATTCATATCGTTAATCAAATATTGGAAGATTTTCGAAATAAGAAGCGCGATGTTGCTGAGTTCTGGATTAACTTGCAAGGAAAATTGGTCTATATCCGCTACTTTCCAATCTATGACAAAAATGGCAACTATTTAGGTTGCATTGAGGTTACTCAAGATATTACCAACATTAAAAAGTTAGAAGGCGAAAAAAGGTTATTGTAAAGGAGGCTTTTAATGGCAAATGAAAGAATAAAGATTGGTGATAACGCCCCAGACTTCACCTTAAAAGACCAAAAAGGCAAAGAACTCCATCTTGCCGAACTTAAAGGCAAAAAGGTATTGCTTTCTTTCCATCCGCTTGCCTGGACTTTAGTCTGTTCGAAACAGATGAAATCGTTGGAGAGAAATCAAGCGATTTTTAAGAAATTGAATACCGTGGCTTTTGGGGTGAGCGTGGACAGTGTTCCAACGAAAAATGCCTGGGCAAAGAGTCTAAAGATAAAGAAGACTCAATTGCTTTCGGACTTTTGGCAACATGGTGCAGTTGCTAAGTTATACGGTATCTTTCGCGAAAATGAAGGGTTCTCCGAACGCGCCAATATTATTATTGACGAAAACCAGAAGGTAATATTTGTCAAGGTCTATCCAATCCCCGAAGTGCCGGATATTAAAGAAATAATAAATGTCTTGAAAGGAAGTAAATAGCAATGGATGTCAAAACGGCAATCATACAAAGAAGGGCATACCGGTCATTAGAACCAGTGCCAATCAAGGAAGAATTAGTTAAAGATTTAGCCGAATGTGCACAACTTACTTGTTCCTGTTTCAACAATCAACCTTGGCGATTCGTCTTCGTTTATGACCCAGCAATGTTAAAGCAACTTCACTCTGCTTTATCTAAGGGTAATGAGTGGTGTCAATTCGCCTCAATGATAATTGCGGTGTTGAGTAAAAAAGAACTCGATTGTCAAATCAAAGGCAGAGACTATTATCTTTTTGATACTGGGATGGCAACCGCTTTTATCATCTTAAGGGCGACCGAACTTGGTTTAGTTGCTCACCCGATTGCTGGTTATGACGAAAATAAGGTAAAAGAGATTCTTTCGATACCCGATGCTATGACCGTTATCACACTAATAATCGTCGGCAAACATTCGGATAAGATAAATCCGGTTCTTTCGGAAAAACAGGTCGAAGCGGAAAAAAGCCGCCCAGAACGGTTGCCGATCGAAAAGTTTGCTTTTATTAATCAATATCAGGAAGGATAAAAATGGAAAAGAAACATAGCGAAGGTGTAAAAAAGGGTGAAATTCTCTTATATGCCTTAAGCACTTGTGTCTGGTGTCAGAAGACCAAAAAACTTTTAAAAGAGATGGGGGTTGATTTCTATTATATTGATGTTGACTTACTCGAAGATGAAGATAAGAAGAAAGTTGAAGAAGAGATGAAACGCTGGAATCCTCGGGGCTCATTTCCGACGCTAATAATTAATAACCAAAAATGTATTGTTGGTTTTCAAGAAGATGAAATCCGAAAGGCATTAATTGAATGATTGAGCCAAGTCAAGCGGAGATTGATAGACTTTATGAACGATTGAAAAGAGAAGCCGAAGCCGGTGGTTACCATCTCAATCCGGATAGCGAATTCACCAAGTCGTTAGTGCGCGGTTTGCTGATAAATGAAAGACGATATGGTTATTGGGCTTGTCCCTGTCGTCTGGCAAAAGGTAAAAAAGAAGAAGATTTGGATATCATCTGTCCTTGTGACTATCGGGATGCGGATTTGAATCAATATGGCACCTGCTATTGTGGTCTTTATGTATCAGAAGAAGTTTTGCAGGGTAAAAAGAGATCGCAGTCAATACCCGAACGTCGGCCACCAGCTGAAGAAAGAAAAAAGATTGAGCAGAAATCCGAAGTTGGTTTAGCGAATTTACCCTTACCGGTTTGGCGTTGTAAGGTCTGTGGTTATCTTTGCGCTCGGGAAGAACCACCTGAGGTATGCCCAATCTGTAAGGCAAAAAAGGACCGATTCGAAAGGTTTATTTAAGGCAATAACTATTCCTATTTATCGAAATCTTTTAACCGCAGAGGATAGCAGAGACATCGGAGATGTTTCCTTTATTTATTCCTTCCTCAGCGTAATATGTTAAATTCAAGATTTAAGACAATCCTGATGCAACAGGAAGTTTCGATTTATGGGATAGTTTCGGACTGGTTATAGAAGTTGACGCTCAAAATATTTCATACCCCTGCTTAATCTTTCAATTACCGTTGACACATTATTACCAAATTCTAATGGATAATTTACTGATAATACATCACTTGTAAATCTGGATGCGACATTAAAATTTTCCTTGACAAAATCATATATATATATAATTTTATTAATCAGTTAGAATTAAAAATGTGTAATAAATCAAATACCTCAACTTTTTCACAACTCAACATTCAGGTAATTTTTTATTATAGGAGCGGATTTATCCGCCTTAAAGTTAAAACCAAAGGAGGCATAATGAGGTTATTTTTTATATTCGTAATAACTTTGTTACTCCTTTCCCAAGGAATAGCAGGTTGGGTGACAAAAGCCTACACTCCCATATTAAATACTGACAGGATTGCGACGACTCGTGTCAGTTCAGATACAATTTATGCTTGGATAGGACCTAAAAATTCCAGTAGCATTCAAAGATACCGAACAAATACTAATCAATGGGTCTCCGCATTACAACTGCCGGGTGCACTTCGTAGTAAATCAGCCAGTATGGTATGGGATAATGCTTCACAGAAAGTTTTTATTTCTAATGTAAAACTCACTGACGCCCCCAGCTTTATCGGTATTCAAAGACCCCAAGGAACTCTTCTTACAAATCTTCGCCGACCTCCTAAAAGATTGAACTCGCCAAACGATATGGTTTGTGTTAGCCGAAATGATACAAGTTATATATTTGCACTTCGCAAAGCAAACACAAAAAATTTATACAGATATACAATACCAGCTGACACTTGGATACCAATGACAGATCTTCCTGAAAAAGTCAAAGGCGGTGCTGCAATATGCTGGGATGGAGACGGTGATGGATATCTTTATGCACTTCGTGGGAAAGTTTCGGCTGAGAGTTGTAGTGATTTCTGTCGTTACTCGTTGTCTTCTAACGATTGGGATGGATTGTCTGATTTGGTAGAGGAAATATTAGGAGGGAAAAAAGTAAATTGTGGTGCTCTTGCATACCGACCGGAACCAGAAAAGCAGAATAGCGACGAGATTTATGCTTTTGTTAGAAAAAATGAACGAAAATTTTTGCGATATAGTGTTGATGATGAAACATGGACTTTTTGCGATAGCACGCTCTACGATATAAAAGAAGGGGCATCACTAATTTACATTCCCACGAAGGATACGATTTATGCAATCCGAGGAAAAGGAACTAATGAATTCTGGGCATATGGTCCATCGAGTTTTGATTTTGAAAACCCTGGAAAAGGATTGATGGTCAATAGTACTGATTTTAATGAAACAGACGATGAAAATGGAGACCCTCAAAACCCTGGTTGGTCTAGGACAGGCGAATGGGTAATTTTTTCCAAAATAGACAATACAGGTTTTTATCAAATATATAAAAGACGACCGGATGGGAGTGAAGAGAGTGCTATAACTTCTGATTCAAGTAATTTTACCGAACCCAAATGGGCACCGGATAGCGATTATATAGCTTGTATCATTGATGATAAATTAGGATTAATGAAATCGGATGGTTCGGGTAAGCGGATTTTAGACGACGGAATTTGTTCTCATCCTTCCTGGTCACCTGACGGTAATTGGGTGACTTATGTTAAATGGTCCTTCACTGACCAATACCATAAAATCTATAAAATCAGACGAGATGGCAGTGAGCAGACCTGCCTGACTAATGCAGGTACTAATTTCTTCCCCAAATTTTCTTCCGACCTTAACTTCGTTGTTTATCAAAAAGACGAATGCTTACTCGGTCAGATTTACAAGGTTGATATTTCGAGCGGTCTCGAAGAAAAATTATCTAATCGAGAAGTGGATTATGGAACACCCCAATGGTCACCGGTTGTTGATACAATTATATTTGTAGCCCAAGATTCAGATGGGTTCTATCAGATTTATAAAATGGGCGCATCAGGCGGAGAAGAAATTCTACTTACAAATGGCCAATTTGACTATTTACAACCTCAATTCAGTCCGTCGGGTGAGAATATCGTGTATGTAAAATCGCACCCAGATTCGGCTGGTACTCAAATATGTAGAAAGTCAGTTCATGGAGGTGAAGAAATCCAGTTGACTGACTATAGCACACTAAAAACCGACCCTGAATGGTCACCAGCTGGTGATTTAATTGTTTATATCGAGTCTGACACTGCTTCTAAAGCTCACAAAAATGTTACCGTTATCCCTGCTTTTCCAACCGCGATTGATGAACACTTCGGATTTTCAATCAGTAATTTCAACTTAGCACCGAATCCCTTCTCCAGAAACCTTAGTATTTCATTCGCTTTAACTTTGCTAGGACAAATTAAAAAGCTTGACAACTTGAACTTTCGGATTTATGATATAAACGGACGAATGGTTAGAACTCTAAAGCCTAATCGTATCGAAGGCGACAAAGTTCTCTTCATTTGGAACGGTAAGGACGATTCGGAGCAAGAATTACCTTATGGTGTATACTTTCTCAACTTCCAGGCAGGTAAAACAAAAATTCTGAGAAAGGTTACGCTCTTCAAAAACTAACGGAGGGAAAATATGTTCAGTGTCTTTAAATTTATCCGTGTCTATTTTACTTTATTCCTCTTTATCTCATATCTGTTTGGCAGTTGGGCAGTTCTGAATCTACCGCCAAGCGGGCGGCTATCCGCTATTGAAGCAATTTTCTTTGTTACTCCAGATACCGGCTACATTTCTATACATTCGGTTGGGAATTTCGGTCTTTGGAAGACCAATAATGGCGGTTCCACTTTTCAAAATGTCACACCACAAACCTTTTGCCATACAGTTGGTTATACTCACTATTACACTTCTCTGCAATTTTTTAATGACACCGGCTACCTTTGTGGATGGCTGCCTGATACTCCAGTAGCTAAGGTTAGACTTTGGAAGACAACCGATGGTGGTAGTAATTGGAACGATATTTTTCTTGCACCGGCTGACAGGTTCCTGGCGGAACCAGGTCCTAATCTTTGTTTCGTTAACTCTAATTATGGATATCTTACGGTGCCTGGCAGTTGTTCGCTATATAAGACCACTGATGGTGGTATGAATTGGATTTCGTTTATGTCCCCGGGTGTATTCACTGAACTCTATTTTGTCGATAGCCTTGTCGGTTTTGCACTGAACCGAGAAGCCATATTGTGGAAAACAACTGATGGTGGATTAAATTGGTCACAACTCTATACATTCAATGGTTATTGGTTTGATGGCATCATCCAATTTCTAACTCGTGATTTAGGATATCTATCTATCTCTATCTACGATGGGCTAAAAGGAACTCTATTTAAAACCATTGATGGTGGTAGAAACTGGGAGAGACTTCTTTATAAAAGCAGTGATATTTCAGGAATTTTCTTTACGACAATAGATACTGGCTATGTCGCGCTTTCGGAAGGAAAAATTTATAAGACCACAAATGGTAATAACTTTTTCCGTCTCGCTTTGCCAATACACTGTGAGGGCATTTCTTCTCTTTATTTTATCAAAGGAACGCAAGTTGGTTATCTTAGTTGTGAAGTCTACGAGCCCCGTATTACCTTCCTCCTCAAGACCGTTGATGGTGGTGGTAATGAATCCTTAGGTTTCTGGCAAAAGTTAACCACTTTACCCGAAATTCCGAAAAAAGGCGTGCTTTTGGCATCACCACCAGAAACCCAATCCCTATTCGCCTTAGAAAAAGGACCAAATAAAAGACTTTGGGTCTATGATATACCCAACGACTCCTGGTATCAAAAGAGACCAATCCCAGTTGAAATCAAAGAAGGTGCGATTACTTCGGACTGGGAAGGATTAGTAGTAATTAAAGAAAAGAGCAACGAGTGCTGGTTCTATAATATCGAGAATGATAGCTGGCTAAAGCTCGCCAATATCCCAGGTGAAACCTTAGTTAAAAAAGGCAGTTGTATAACCTCAGATGGCGGAAATTGCCTTTATGTGCTAAAAGGCAATAAGACCAAAGAGTTCTGGCAATATGATAAAGAAGTTAGCCAGTGGCAAAGAAAACCCGATATCCCGGGAGCAAGCTTGGGCAGAGGCGCGGCTATCGCCTGTGATGGCGAATATGTCTATGCGATTAAAGGCGGTAAGGCCAATGAATTCTGGGCTTACGATATAGCAGGTGATAGCTGGCATCGGCTACCCGACATATACGGCAAAGGGTTTAAAGATGGTTCTTGTCTTGCAGCAAATCCTTATATAGAAGAAAAAGGCGTATTAGGCCTAAAAGGCGGTAGTCAGGAGTGCTGGTATTATGGTAGTTACTGGAAGTTGCTACCAGGTCTCCCGGGTAAAAAGAAGATTAAGAAAGGTGCCCAATTAACGGTTGACGAGCATAATAACTTTTATGCGCTAAAAGGTAAGAAGATGTCAGAAATCTGGCTAACTGATGAACTGAGTAGTTTCCAGACCGAGAGTTATGAACAAGAGGCAGTGACCGATAATATTCAAAGCGAAGTTACTGACTCTGGTCTTAAAGATGAAATAAAAATCACCAATCCGACTAATAAGACCGTAATCAATCTTGGAGTTTGGGATAGGATTTCGGTATATGACATTACAGGAAGACTTATCAAGACAGTTTCAAGGCAAGGCGAAAAAAATCTTGAACTGAAACTACAGCAGGGTGTTTACCTTATTCGGATTAAAACTGGTAATCTCGCCTTAACGAAAAAACTGATTGTCACCCGATAAAAAGCAGGGTAAATAATACCTACCTAAGCGGATTCATTACGTTCAATTTGCATTAAACTATTCTGCTCTCCTTGTAATTTAATCTCGCACCTTTTCAAAATTTCGCTCCAAGTTGGCTTGACAAGGGTGAGTTTTTTAAGATACTTGAATAATCCGAAATGGACCATTCTCTTTAATTATTAAAGGGATTTGACCTGAATCGTGTTGAATTTATGACAAGATGACTAATAAATCAATTGTCCGACTGAAGATTGTAATTCGGGGCGCGGTGCAGGGAGTTGGGTTTCGACCATTTATCTTCAGGCTCGCTACCAAACTTGGTCTTTCTGGCTGGGTGAATAATTCACCGCAAGGCGTCTTCATCGAAGTCGAAGGAAAAGAAAACCAATTGAAGCAATTTCTCTTAAGAATTGAGAACGAAAAACCGCCCCGGGCTTCAATTCAAAGTTTGGAGTCTTTATACCTCGACCCAGTAGGCTATAAGAAGTTTGAGATAAGACCGAGTGAAGAAGTCGGCAAAAAAGTTGCATTGGTATTGCCGGATATTGCCACCTGTCCAGAATGTATCAAAGAAATCTTTGACCCGAAGAATCGCCGCTATCAGTATCCATTTACCAATTGCACTAATTGCGGACCTCGGTATAGTATTATCGAAGCCCTGCCTTATGACCGGGTTAATACCACAATGAAAAAATTTAAGATGTGTGAAGCCTGTCAGTCAGAATATGAAAATCCATTGGACCGAAGATTTCATGCCCAGCCCAATGCCTGCCCGGTTTGCGGACCCCATCTTGAATTGTGGAATAAGCGAAAGCAGGTTCTGGCATTGCATCACAATGCCTTACTGGCAACAGCCGATGCGATTCGGAAAGGTAAGATTGTTGCGGTTAAGGGGCTGGGTGGATTTCATTTAATGGTTGATGGACGCAATGAGAATGCAGTAAGACGATTACGCCGACTGAAGATGCGGGAAGAGAAACCTTTTGCCTTGATGTATCCATCATTAAAAGCGATTAAAAAAGATTGCTTGGTCTCAGAGTTAGAAGTAAGATTACTCCTTTCACCCGAAGCACCGATTGTCCTCTTAAGGCGTCGCGCCTCAAAAATTGCCCAATCGGTTGCTCCGAATAATCCTAACTTAGGTGTTATGTTACCATATACGCCACTACATCATCTATTAATGGCAGAACTGGGCTTTCCAGTGGTTGCAACCAGCGGCAACCTTTCCGACGAACCGATTTGCACTGATGAAAATGAAGCGGTGGAACGTCTTGAGAGAATTGCTGATTTATTCTTAGTTCATAATCGTCCGATTGCTCGGCATCTTGATGATTCAATTGTGCGACTGGTGATGGACAGAGAATTGGTGTTAAGACGGGCACGTGGCTATGCGCCACTACCTATCCATTTGAATGCGGAATACGGAATGCGGAATGCGGAAAGCAGAATTCTGGCGGTCGGTGCCCATCTGAAAAATACGATTGCAATTGGTATCGGTAATGATATCTTTCTTTCGCAACATATTGGCGACTTGGACAACGGTCCAGCGATTGCTGCCTTTAAGCGGGTGATTGATAGTTTCGAAAGCCTTTACGAATTCAAGCCCAAAAAAATTATCTGTGATTTGCATCCGGATTATCTCTCAACCCGATTTGCCGAAAGCACTGGTTTACCAATAATTCGTATCCAGCATCATTATGCCCATTCGCTTTCGGTGATGGCAGAAAATGAATTGACTGGTCAAGTTTTAAGCATCGCCTGGGATGGAACCGGTTTTGGACTGGATAACACGGTCTGGGGTGGAGAGTTCTTATTGGTCAAGGATTCGACATTTGAACGGGTGGCACATTTACGAACCTTTCGCCTGCCCGGTGGTGAAATCGCTATCAAAGAACCAAGAAGATGTGGAATTGGTATACTCTATGAAATCTTCGGTGAAAAAGCCTTTAAACTAAAAGATTTGCCAACCTTGAAAGCATTCACCAATTCTGAAAAGAGAATTATTAAAGGGATGCTGGCACAGACGATTAACTCACCAATTACTTCGAGTGTCGGCAGATTATTTGATGCGGTCGCCTCAATCATTGGACTTCGGCAAAAGATAAGATTTGAAGGACAAGCAGCAATGGAGATGGAATTTGCTTTGGCTGAAATTAAGACTAACAAACATTATCCATATAAGATAAAGACTGATGAGGTGTGTGTAAGAATTGATTGGGAACCAATGATTTTAGAAATCCTTAAAGATTTTAAGAATAAAGTCTCCTTAGGTTTAATTTCGGCTAAATTTCATAATACCTTAATTGAGATGATTATTGATGTTGCCAAAAGAATTGGTGAAAAACGGGTAGTTTTGACTGGTGGTTGTTTTCAGAACAAATATTTGACCGAAAGGGCAGTGATTCGTCTAAGTGAGGAAGGTTTTCGACCTTATTGGCATCAAAGGGTTCCGCCCAATGACGGTGGCATTGCCTTAGGCCAGGTCTTCGCCGGGCAATTAAAAGATTATTAATAAGAGATTATTTGTCTTTCTTGGTGGTATACCTTAATTAACCAAAAACTATTGACAAAGTGACTTAAATGATTATAATGCCAAAATGAAAAAATTAAGAATTTCCCCAAATATCAATGCAAGACCCAAAGGAAGTGTAATAATTTTATTGCTGGTGGTTTTTAGTCTGGGAATAAGTCAAATTCAAAGATGGGTCTATTCTTACAACAGCCCGACAAATGGAACTGATTATGCCCTTAAAATTGCTTATGGTTCTAATAATAATTTATACACAATCGGTCGAAGTCAAGGTTCAAGCACCGGGGTAGATTATACGGTAATCAGCTTGACGAATTCGGGTAATATGCGTTGGGTTTATCTATACGGTAACGTACCCGATCAGTTAGATTATGGCGTTGATATTGTTTATGGTTTGGATGGAAATATCTATACCTCAGGATGTGCCTTTTATGGTAATTTTGCGGTTATCAGTTTAACCGATTCCGGTACCGAACGCTGGCTATATGCCGATACATCAACTGACAAGAATGGTATAGCCAACTCATTAGTTTACGCTCCGGATAGCAATATTTATGCGGTTGGTTATACCTCAGAAGATGTTCAAAATCTTGATTTCACAGTAATTAGTCTTTCGGCTGACAACGGAATTCGAAAATGGCGATACACTATGGATGGTACTGCTCATAATTGGGATGAGGCAACGGATGTGCTCTTTGGTCAAGATAATAATATTTATGCTTGCGGCTTTGTTATGAACAACATAACTAATCGTGATTTTGCAGTTGTGAGTCTTACCGCCGATTCCGGATACCTAAGATGGTTTTGTAGTTATAATAGTCCTATTGATGGTGGTGACGAAGCTACCGCAATTACTTATGGCTTAGATGGCAATGTCTATGTCAGTGGCTGGATTACAGATGCAAATGGTTATGCTAATTTAGTGGTAATGAGTTTTGACACTAACGGCACTCGCAACTGGGTTTATACTTACGACGGTATTGGCAATGGTCATGATATGCCTTATTCGATTGTTTATGGAGCGGATAATAATATTTATGTTGCCGGAAGGAGCGAAGGTCTTCTCAGTGGAGATTATGATATTGTGGTGATAAGTATTACGAACACGGGTAATGAACGTTGGGCTTATCGGTGTAGCGGTCCTGTGAACGATTGGGATGAGGCATTTTCTTTAGTTTATGGAGCGGATAATAATATCTATGTTGCGGGTTATACTTGGCAATCAACTGGGGTTACTGACTTTGCGGTAATCAGTCTAACTAATACTGGTTCGGAAAGATGGACATATCTCTATAATGGACCAGCTAACTCAGAAGATGAAGCCTGGGATGTTACTTATGGTTTGGATGGTCATATTTATGCGACCGGTCGTTCAAGCGGAATAAATAGTGGTTATGATATCACGGTGATTAGCTTAACTGCAACGGGCGATATAACAGAAAACTGCGCAAATTCTTGTGTTCGCAATATGCTGAAAGTTTATCCGAATCCGGCAAAAACCGTGATTCGTGTCCGTGTTCCGTTGTCCGTGAAAGAAATTAGAATCTTTGATGTTAGTGGAAAAGTAATAAAAGAGATTATCACGCCTTCGGCTCGCAATGATGATGTGGCAACAGTATCTTTGAAAGGAATAAATCCCGGAATCTACTTCTTGCAATTTGGCACCGAGACCAAAAAGTTTCGGGTCATAAAAATAGTACACAATTGAACAAGTTTGAACTATTTTTCAATGCATCCCCAAAAATCACTGATTGGTGAAATAATTGGTCGGTATCAGAGTTGGCTCCCTAACCTGCCTTCCAACCCACTCCGAAGGCAACCAGTCGGGAAAGATTAACTCCGTAATCTTGCCCATACCAAAACAACTATGGAAGTTAATTCCCCATAAAAATTTCACACCCCCTACCTAATTTTAAATAGGTCCTAACAGA
>JBDRUX010000029.1:0-23255 GCA_039801565.1 Caldifarciminota bacterium | reverse complement strand
GGGGACTTAACAATTACCGGTTCCAAGGTGAAGTCGAATATCGCCCCGTCTTTCCTTTGCGTATTCGATTCCGTCAAAAGATTCAACATAAATATAGTCCAAAGGATATTCTACCAACTACTTCTAAGACTTATGAATCGAGCCTAAGATTTATGGTGAGTCTTGCCAACTATGATTTTCTAACGACCGAAATCAGAAAAGGACTGGTTAGATTAACTCCGACAATGAAATATAATAGTAACACCTCAATTTCGGGTGACTTTCTTTCGGTTGCCTGGGAACATAATTTCTCGGACGATTTTGGTTCGGAAATCGGTATTGCGGTTTGGAAGACCAATGGAATGAGCCAATGGATTTTTGAAGATGTTGGTATTGACTTTTTAGATGGTAGAGGTATGAAATGGTATCTAACTTTATCCGACCGAATTTCTAATTATATCTTATTAAGACTAAAGTTTCGTCAAAAATTGACCGAGTATCCCCATACCGGACTTTTGGCACAAGGCAACGAAGTCCATTTTCGTAATGGTGAAATATTAGCTTCGGATTTTATTGCCCAAACCAATCAGTATAACCTTAGCGTGCAAATAGATTTTCTATGGTAAAAAACGAATATCGCTTCCCATTTTTTGTCGTCTTTACTTTGCAATTACTAATCTTTGTTAATGCGTCGAGTAATGTTCCAACTGACTGGTATTACGGCAGGACAAGAGATTTTGTCAATGCTCGCTCTTTAGGACTCGCTGGTATTTCGACTTTAATCTCTTCACCTTCGGGAATGTTCATCAATCCCGCGCTTTTAGGATTAATTAAAAAACCTTCATTTGAGTTATCAGCCAATCTAACCTGGACTTCGGAAAAAAGGACCAAGCAACTATTCGACCAGTTCGAAAATACAATCGGTGAGATTTCGGTTGCCGATAATATGTTCACCACTGTTAAACCATCACCTTTTGCTATTGCTTATCCGTTTCCTACTTTCGGCGGTTCAAGAGTCGTCATTGGTATTGGTTACACTTCGATTACTGACTATTATTACTATTTTTACAAAGAATTGCGGGACGATTACTATCAAAAAATTGGTGATTACGAATTCAAAACCATTGGACAAATGCAAAGTATCAACTTCGGTACTGGTGTCAATCTCAGTGAACTTTTAAATGTTGGTGCTGGACTTTACTATTCTTGGGGCAACCATAAATCTACCCAAAAGATGGATTCATTCAAAATAAAGACGCTTAATTTCAATTTTGCTACAGTAACCAATTTTAATGAAAGATTAAAGATCGGTTTTGATTTCCAAAATCGGTGGCAGATGCAATGGGATACAGTATCCAGCCCGATTACCATTTATTATTGGAACAACTCATTTGGTCTTGGTGTCTCCTATAATTTCCCGGGCGAAATTCCTACTATCGCCCTGACTGAGTTCCGTTATATTTTTTGGCAAAAACAAAATCGTTTTGAATCTGGTTCAAATTGTCTAAATCTTAGAGTCGGAATCGAACATACGATGCTCAATGAGGTGAGGCTACGCTATGGCTTTGGCGTTATTCCATCAATAATCAAATTGATGCCCCCAACTGTCTTAATCTCTATGGGCATTGGTTTTGGTGTCGAACCTTTAAGATTTGATATCGGTGGTAATATCCAGCGCCGGACGCTAAATAAGGAAAATTTCTATTGGTCAATTGATGAGGAAAAAGTTTACCAGACCTTTGGTGACATAGCTATATCAGTCTCAACCGGTTTATAGAATGAATAATTTTAAACAATTTAAACCCAAGCCTAATAAATCCTCGATATCGCACAATCGTAATTTAGTGATCAAACTTAGCCTTTTTATCTTTTTCTTCATCCGATCCCTATCTGCTCAATATCAACACCTTTATATCATTCATACCAATGATATCCATGGTGCATTATTACCGTCCGAAGCATTTTGGCTCAATCAAGATTTCCCGCCACCTTTGGGTAATGCTGCTTCAGCGGTGACATTAATTAACGAACTGAGAGAGCAGGCGAAAAAAAATGGTTTTCCTTATCTATTATTAGATGCTGGTGATATTTTTAAAGGGACACCAATTGGTGATTTCACCAAGGGCGAAGCAATTGTGGATTATTTCAATTATATGAAATACGATGCAATTGCGGTTGGTAATCACGATTTTGATTTCGGTATTTCAACACTTAAGGAAATTATCGAAAAGTCTAATATGCCCTGGCTCTGTTCCAACCTTATTAACGAAGAAACCAAAATGACCCCAGATTTCTTCAAACCCTATGTAATCTTCGAACGGGGTGGATTGCGCATCGGTGTCTTTGGCTTAATCTCACATTATCTCACTGGTATGGTTTCGGCTGACATTCTTAAAGGTTTTACTATCCTCAAACATTACGATGCAGTTCGTCAAGTAATCTCCGAGATGAGAGAGAAAGGCGTTGATATAATTATTGGTTTAACCCATATTGGCTATAGTCACGACCAAAGGTTAGCCGACTCGGTTTTTGGTATTGATGTTATTATTGGTGGTCATAGCCACACTGGCGTTGAGCCGCCTTTTGAAACACCCCGTTATCATACGATAATTCAACAGGCTTATTCCAAACTTACTACAGTTGGATTATTAGATTTAACAATTGATATGCGGACGAAAAAAATTGCTGGCTATGATGGTGAGTTGTTCGATTTGCAAGCCGAAGCGGTTTTGATGAATAAAGAATTCGCCAACCGAGTCAAACATTGGCAAGCGATTGCCGAGAAAGATTTTGACCAAATAATCGGTTATAGTAAGAAAGAATTAACTCGAGCTGGAATGGTGGAATGCCCAGTCGGTAATCTAATTACTGATGCGCTGCGGGAACATTTTAATGCCGATATCGCGGTTCATAACTCTGGTGGCATAAGAGCAAATATTCCGGCTGGCGAAATAACTTATCGCGATATCTACAAAGTGGATATCTTTGGTAACACCGCCGTGACAATGAATCTAACTGGCAAACAGGTTCTCGAAATGCTTGAGGTTTCGGTTAACGGACATCATGCAATATTCCAAGTTTCAGGCTTGAAAATGACTTATGATAAAACTAAACCAATTGGCAGCCGAGTTTTATCGGTAATGATTGGTGACAAACCCTTGGATACTACAAGAACTTATAAAATTGTAACCAATTCCTACTTGGCGGCTGGATTTGGTGAATATGGAGTGTTCCAAAAGGGTGAGGATATTGAAGATAGCTATCTGCCGTTACGGGATATAATTGTTGAGTATATCAAAAAACATTCGCCAGTTGATGCTAAAGTCGAAGGAAGAATAGTTTCGGTGAATCCGTAAATGGTATTTTATATTATTTGCTATTTATTTTCTTATAATATCTATTTTGCTAATCTCCATTCCCATTCGGCATTTTCTGATGGTCAAGGAACACCCGAAGAGGCTTTTCTTTATGCTCGCGATTCAGCAAAAATTGATATTCTTGCTTTAACTGACCATACCCACTATCTTACCGAAAATGCTTATCAGTTCATAAAAGAAATTGCTGAGCGGTATACCGAAGACGGCAGATTTATTGCTATAGCTGGCCAAGAGTTTGGAAGTTTAAATCATTTTGGCCATGTTACGATTTTCGAAGCCAATCAGCTCTGTTCAATACCGACCTCTAATTTATTGGCAACTTATCAATGGTTGGCGCAAAATCAACTGCTTGCTCAATTCAATCACCCGCGGGAAGGCGATTTTAACTATCTTAATTATGATTATACTGGTGACAGATATTGTTCAATGATTGAAGTTGTCAATGGTGGTGGCAATTATACAATCTTAAACGAACAGATGTATCTTTTAGCCTTAGCTAACGGTTGGCATCTTTCGCCCGTTGCCAACCAGGACAATCATCGTAAAAAATGGGGTGATGCAACAACCGCCGCTGGTCAGATACCTTTAACCGGAATTTTGGCGGATACTTTAACCAAACAAGCGATTATTGAAGCGATGTTGAACCGAAGAACCTATGCCTTAGAAGTTAAACCCAAAACCGACCGAATTCGACTCAAGGATTTTTCTATTGACAATATCATTATGGGTGGAATTTACGAAACTTCTAATCCGACTATCTTGATTCGACTCGAAGTTGTTGCCGAAACCGGCTTTTCCCAGATTTACCTCTATAAAAACGGTTCAATTTATGATTCAGTCAATCTGCCAAATCGTGATTCGATTGTTTGGTTTAAAAATGATTCCACAACCAATGCTTATTATTTTATTAAAGGGATTCAACTCGATGGTGACCAATTCTGGTCAGCACCGATTTGGGTTGAACGGATACCAATAATGAATAAACCGATCATTACGCCCAATCCATTAAAGACAACTTCAAATATTATTATTTCTTTATCCGAACCCAAGCCCTGGCCAATCCTGGAAATTTATGATATTACTGGTGAAAAGGTTTATGATACCTCAACTATGGTGCATCCGATAGTCATTGCTTCCCAATTCAACTTGGTGTGGAATGGAACTGACCAAAACGGTAAAAATCTACCCAATGGGGTTTATTTGGTTTGCATCAAATTTAACACAAATGAAATATTCCATAGCAAAATTGCCATTGAACGATGATTCAACCTTCATTAGCAAAACCCAATGCCGGTCTTTCATTAGATTAGGAGTGGGGTAGAATGTGGCAAATTAAAGCGATTGATAATAAAGCATTAACCGAGTTCACTCAAGCCACCGGACTTAATGAACCTTGGGCTCGAATCCTTTATCTTCGTGATATTAGAACTCCGTCAGCAGTCCAAAGGTTTTTAAAACCCAAATTGTCGGATTTATATCCAGCGTTCGATCTGCCCGATGTTGAACCAGCCCTTGATCGAATTGTTACTGCAATCAAGAATAAAGAACGCATACTCATCTGGGGGCATGAAGATTTAGATGGAATAACTTCTGTAGTTATGCTCGATGAAGTCCTGCGCGATTTACAGGCCGATGTCATTTATTATATTCCACCCAAACATATCGAAAAGCATGGTTTAAGCTCAGAAAAAATAAAAAATTTCAACGACCCGAAAATTAAGTTAGTCATTACCGTTGATTGCGGGATCACTAATTTTAAAGAGGTTGAAGATTTGGCAAATTTCGGAATTGATACGATTATCTTAGAGCATCATGAAGTATTGGACCGTTTACCGAAAGCGCTTGCTAATATTGACCCGAAACGACCGGATTCGAAATATCCATTTCGCTATTTGGCAGCGGTAGGTGTTGTATTAAAATTTTTAATGGCTTTAACCGAAAAGTTACTTCGTCTTAAACCGGATGAATTCTTGGCAATAAAATCTGATTTTCTTGGTTTAACTGCTATTGGCACAATTGCTGACCGGGTGCCGTTGCGCGAGGAAAATCGAATTTTAGTTAAATATGGTTTGGCCGAATTAAAAAACTCAAAACGATTAGCAATTAAAATATTATTGGCCGAGGAACAATTAGCAACAGATGATTTAACGGTTGACAAATTTTTGGCTAACATCTTGCCGCTTTTTGCTTCCGCTAATGGTCAAGAGGCATGTCATTTTTTTAAAAGCCAAGACCGCGCGGCAATTGAAAAGTGGCTAAAGACCCTCGCTCACGAACGTGACATTTGGCGGGAAGAAGCAAAATATGCCTTAGCCGTGGCAAAAGAGAATCTTGACCTCACTGCGGAGTTGGTCATTGTGAAAAGTGATAAGTTGCCATTAAGGGCAATGGGACATTGTGCTAGTAAATTACGCGAACAATATCAAGTTCCAGCGATTGTGATTGGTAAAGGAAATGACAATTGGATTGGTGAATGTCGGGGCGTTGACCAAGTGAATTTGGTGGATTTGCTCAAGGCTAATCATCAATATTTTATTGACTTTGGTGGGCATAAGAAGGCCTGTGGTTTTTCAATTACCCAAGAAAATCTCGATGCCTTTATCCAATCCGCAAAAGATTATGCTCGCCAAAATTTTGCCGGTAAGTTTAAACCTGAACCAATCTTAGCCGATGCAATTCTGCCTTTGGCCGAATTAACGAAAGAATATACGGAACTTGGTCCATTCGGGGAAGGTAACCCAGCTCCTTTACTAATCTCACCTGACACACCAATTGAGTGGCACGAAAACGGCTTAACTACTCCAATTAACCCAGCCTTAAAATTATATAACAACTCTGAGTCAAGCCAGCGATGGGAAGGCAATTTTGACCTTTTATATACCTTTGATGAACACCTAAATATTTACATTAAGCAAGCAATAGCCAAATAGTGCCGCAAAAGGTTGTTCATATCATTCGTAAAAAATCACGGCGCGACCACCTTTGGATATTTGCTAATGAAATTCGCCGAACCGAGGGTAATCCGATTGCTGGTGACACGGTTCTGGTTTACGAGCGGGGCAAGCTGATGGGCAGTGGTTTATATAACCCCCACTCTTTAATCCGCATTCGTCTCTATTCGAAAAGGAATGAAGAATTTGATTTAGCCTTCATTAAAAAAAGAATTGAGGATGCTTATCAATATCGAAAACAGGTGTTGCCGCAAGAGAACGATTTTCGCTTAATCTTCGGTGAAAGCGACTTTTTGCCTGGCATCGTCATTGATAAGTATGGCGACCATTTTACCTTACAAACCTTCACACTGGCTACCGAACAAAGAAAAGAACTGATTTGTCAAGCCCTCAGCTCGTTATTTCCAGTAAAATCAATTTTTGAGAAGAATGATTTTCGGTTAAGGGATATTGAGCAACTCCCCAGACAAGAAGGATTACTATATGGTGCAATTGAGGACAAGATTGTCATTAACGAGAATCAAGCAAAGTTTTATGTTGATATTAAAGGTGGCCAAAAGACCGGTTATTTTTTTGACCACCGGTTAACCCGGGCTAAGGTCCGAACCTTAAGTCAAGGTCGTAATGTCCTCGATGTTTTCTGTTATACCGGTGGTTTTAGTATCAATAGTGCCTTGGGTGGTGCTAAAACCGTGACCGGTATTGATGGTTCAGTCGCTGCAATTGAGTTGGCGAAGGAAAATGCGAAGTTAAATCAAGTTGAAAAGATTTGTCAATTTGAGGTTGGTGACGCCTTTCGACTCTTACGCCAGTATGTCAAGGAAGAAAAAAGATTCGATTTGATTGTCCTTGACCCACCACCGTTTATCAAATCGCTAAAAGAGAAAAAAAGTGGGCTAAAGGGCTATAAGGAAATCAATCTCCAAGCGATGAAGCTTTTAAATCCGGGGGGGATTCTGGTAACTTCGAGTTGTTCGCATTATCTCTTTTGGCAGGATTTATTAGATATATTGATTGCGGCAGCACAAGACGCCCAGCGGAGTTTTAAAATTATTGACCGCACTACCCAAGGACCTGACCATCCGATTATTCTCAGTATGCCCGAAACCGAATACCTCCGTTGTTTCTTTTTGACGGTAAACTGAGGATATTAATTTTCCGGCATTGACAACTGACCAATTTTTGTTAAACTGGCTCAATGGAAAAGACATTTTTTACATCCGAATCAGTAACCGAAGGACATCCGGATAAAATCTGTGACCAAATTTCGGATGCAGTTTTAGATGAAGTCTTAAGGCAGGACAAATATGGTAGGGTTGCCTGTGAGACTTTTGTCACCGTCGGTTTAGTCATTGTCGGGGGCGAAATCACTACCAAAGCCTGGGTTGATTTACAAAAATTGGTTCGAGGACTCCTTACTGATATAGGTTATACTGACACGAAATATGGCTTGAGTGCTGAAAACTGTGCTATTCTCAATGCGATTGGAACTCAGTCACCGGATATTGCCCAAGGCGTCGATATCGGCGGTGCTGGTGACCAAGGACTGATGATTGGTTATGCCACTAACGAGACCGAAGAATTTATGCCGCTGCCGATTGTGTTGGCTCACAAATTGACCCGGCGTCTGGCTGAGGTGCGAAAGAAAAGAATCTTGCCCTACTTGGGTCCGGATGGTAAGTCGCAGGTTACAGTCGAATACGAAAATGGCCGACCGATTCGAGTGGAAAGCGTAGTAATCGCTGCCCAGCATACCGAAGAAATCTTAGACAAGACGGGTAAACAAATCACTAAAAAAGCGAAAGAAGAAATAATTGAAAAAGTCATTAAACCAGTTGTACCAGCCGAGTTGCGCGATAGTAATACCCGATACTATGTCAACGAGACGGGCAAATTTGTCGTGGGCGGTCCTCAATCGGATACTGGAATGACTGGTCGTAAGATAATCGTTGATACCTATGGCGGGATGGCTCATCACGGCGGTGGTGCCTTTTCAGGTAAAGACCCGACTAAAGTTGACCGTTCCGCATCTTATATGGCTCGTTATGTGGCAAAAAATTGCGTCGCAGCTGGATTGTGTGAAAAAATCGAGATTAGATTGGCTTATGTGATCGGTCGAATCGACCCTATCCATATCAGTATCAACACCTTTAACACTGGCACTGTCGCCGATGAAATAATCCTTAAAACTATTAAGAAGTTATTCGATTTCACTCCAAGAGGTATGATTGAATGGTTGAAATTGCGACGGCCGATTTATTTGCCAACTGCTTGTTACGGTCATTTTGGTCGTAATGAACCGAATTTCACCTGGGAAAAATTGGATATGGTCAAAGAATTAAAAACCGAAATCAATCGTTAAGCTAAAGTTAATCCCAATTAATCCAAGGAGCAAAAATGGATTATGATTTAAAAGATATAAACTTGGCTGATGCCGGAAAATTGAAAATCGAGTGGGCAAGTCGGTTTATGCCGGTCTTGAAACTAATCCGGCAACGCTTCGCTAAAGAGAAACCACTCAAAGGAATTAAAATCTCCGGTTGTCTTCATATCACCACCGAAACCGCTAATCTGGCACTTACCTTAAAGACTGCTGGTGCCACAGTACGTCTCTGTGCCTCGAATCCGTTGTCAACCCAAGATGATGTTGCCGCGGCCATCGTGCGAGATTTTGAGATTCCAGTTTTTGCGATAAAAGGTGAGAATCGTGACCAATACTACCAACATATCTACCAAGCCTTAGAACATAAACCGGACATTACAATTGACGACGGGGCTGATTTGGTCTCAACACTACATTCGGAACGGAAAGATATCCTGGATAAAGTTATTGGTGGCACTGAGGAGACGACCACCGGCGTCATCCGATTGAGAAGTATGGAAAAAGCCAAGGCGTTATGTTACCCAATCATTGCCGTGAATGATTCGTTGACGAAATTTTTATTTGATAACCGTTACGGCACTGGACAGTCAACGATTGACGGAATACTTCGGGCAACCAATTTTTTATTCGCTGGCTCAACGGTTGTTGTTTGTGGTTATGGTTGGTGCGGGCGCGGCGTCGCATTTAAGGCACATGGCTTAGGAGCCAATGTGATAATAACCGAAGTTAACCCAGTTAGAGCCTTAGAGGCAAAAATGGATGGCTTTCGCGTGATGCGACTTGCTGACGCTTGTCGAGAAGGCGATATTTTTATCACGGTCACTGGTGATATTAATGTGATTGATACCAAACACCTTCTAAAAATGAAAGACGGGGCGATAATCTGTAACTCAGGACATTTTGACGTCGAGATAAATAAAAAAGGACTTAACAAAATAGCAAAAAGAGTCCGTGAGATTAGACCGTTTTGCCAAGAATTTGAATTAAAGAATGGTAAACGATTATATCTCTTAGCCGAAGGAAGGCTGGTCAACCTTTCTGCAGCTGAAGGACATCCAGCAATGGTGATGGATATGTCCTTTGCTAATCAGGCATTGGCGTGCGAATATTTAGTCAAAAAAGGTCACGAATTAGAAAAAAAGGTTTATAAATTACCCGAAGAGATTGATACAACGATTGCCCGTTTGAAATTAAAATCAATGGGCATTACGATTGATACATTGACTTTGTCCCAAAAACGCTACATCGCATCCTGGCAACACGGAACATAAAATAAGGCTTAAAAATCTTCAATATTGCTTTTATTTTAGCTTTTAGGCTAAGAGAGAATTGGTTATTGGCCACAAAAGAGTAGCAATAACAAATTAAGTAATTAGGGAAAATATTTATGTCTAACAAAAATTTTTGGGAATGATGGGTTCTAAATTTAATTTTTGTAGTCCGGTTTGGTTGCGGTTTGGGGGTGATAAAGCGTCACTTCTTACACCTCAGTGGGTATCGTATTGGGTAATCCCACAGACAATCCTCTTAGTTACTCCGTAGGTTGCTTCGTAAATTACTTTGGGGTTAGTTAGGAAGCAGTTAGGGGAGCGAGGATGGGGTGACCCCGTAGGTCACCTCGGAACTTAGCCCCGATACTGCCTCATTATTTCAATAGTGACTGATTTTTCAATGGTGCGTTAAAGAATAAGTTCAAACTTATTCAATCGTTTAAGTCTTCAACTCTTTAATAATAATGAGGATATTTTGTCTTGACATCTAAGGATCAAAAATTATAATAATAAAGGAGAATTATGAGGCAGATCGTAATTGGTATTGTTGTTAGTATCCTTTTGGTTGTGCATTGCACCAATCCTAAAAAAGAGGTCAGACCCAAACCAGCGGAATCAACCGTTACTTTCAAATTTCAGAGTAAATTAGGTGAGATATTTATGGGTCCGGTGCAGGGAGTGGATTTAACCGGGCTACCGAAAGTACTCTTATACCCTAAGGCAAAGCCCCTTGCCCGTTATGGCAAATATGAAATACCACGCTGGGGTTGTTCCTACAATCTGGAGACAACCGATGCGGCTGAAACCGTTTTGCAATATTATCACAAGATACTGAAGGGCTGGAAGTTGGTAAGTAGCCGTGAAGATGAAAATTATCACTCCATTACCTATGTCCCGGAGGATGAAAAAGAGGTAGTGGAGGTCAATGTTGCCGAGAAGGAAGGAAAGCGGATAATCGTCCTCTACCATACCTATAATTGAGAATTGTCAATACAACAAGCATCGGACTAAATACGGGCATTATAAAATTTCCTCGCTGGTATTTGGCTGATTTACTCCCACTATAATATAATCAAGCAATTCAGTTTAGTTAGAAATCGCTTAAAATTAAACTCAGCTATTTGATTACCTGAATCCCTGTCCCAACTTTTTGTTAATTCATAATTTTATTCGTTTGGCGACAAATACTCCCCTACCAGTTATTAACTATATTATATTCATCCACCCCGCCCAAGCATTCTAAACTGACCTTAGTCTTCAACCAAACTTTCCAATCGCCGGATACCAGATGACTCGGTAAATCTGGACGACCAATTGGATAAAACTTAAATCGGTAATCCTTTTGACCACTTGAGGAAATTTAACCCAGCGCTAACGGATATAAATACGTCGCTACGACCACTGCTAATATAGCACCAAAGAGAAGTCGCCCTAACCGTTCTTCAATTTTAACCTTGAACTGAAGTTCCTTTAACCCTAACACCGTCTTTTAAATCTCTAAATGTCTCATCCGTAATTGATAGAGACTTTGGGTCGCTTCTGAGTCAACAGATAAGCGATTCGCATTGATTTACCATAGAGGATAGCCAAAGTAAGCAACAGTAAGTTTTAGAGTTGTGAGGTATGGAAAATTAAATCGGTGATTACTAGCTGCTCTGGTTACCGACTTTTCAAGCAATTTGCAGATAACGTTCCAGCATTTGCGGGCGGATGTGTATTTTTACTAAGAGCATATAGACACACACCGTTGAGCTTACATTTTTCACATTTGGGAGTAGCTACACATATATTGTATCTATCTTCTGCTGAGAATGACCAAATGAAAATGTCTACAATTCCAGGAGCTTTGTCCAAGTCTATTTCTTCCACTTGGTAACCATTCAAATAGGTAGCACAAAATTTATTTAAGGCATCACGAAGATCGCTTTTTTCTAAGGGGTCGCTTTTAGCAATACTGCTGCAAGCATGATATATTCCACTTCTAATAATAAATCTCATTTCGTGCCTATCCATTGGTATCCTATCCCAATACCCAAAGTCTCGCAGATAATTGTCCCTTCCTTTTTCACCTAATACTTCAGTTCTTCCTTGCTTTGCTAAATTATAAAGGTTATCTGTGAATTGTTGTAGTGTAGAATATCTAAGAAGTTGCTCTATATTATTTCTTCTTCGATTCCCAACCAACTTAATCAATTCTTCTATTGCCATTGGTGTCCTAAAATTTGTACCATGTGTAGCTACAAACGAATCCCACTTGCTATCAAAATTTTGGGGTAACCTTAAACGCCAGCCATTAGTTTTTATTAATTCGATTATCGTGCGTAGCGCTTTTAAAGAATCAGGGTCTCTCTGAAGAATGGTTTTATTTTCTTTAAAATTTTTCAAGTCATCTTTGATCTTTTGGGCATGCTCGTTCTCTAGCATCCAATTAATGGTATCTTTGAAACCTTTAGCAAATTTCTTTATATCAAATCCCATTTCCTATGACCTTCCGTCAATTTCGCCTAACTCGTTCATAGACGAAGTACTTTGCTTTTTGTGCTAAATTGGGAGTATAGACGAACCGGATCGGAATTTTTACCTTCTTTTTAACTAAATTTGAATTAGAAGATAAGAAATGCCAACGAGAACCAGACGCCGAAGTTTTTATCACAGAAGTTAAGTTATTATAATTCACAATTGTTATTATACCGCTCAGCAATCTGCAGTCAAGTATTAGTTTCATTGACTGACTTGGCTGAAAGTTTTGTCCAGTTATATTAGTAGGCTGGTTATCTTTTTGACCAAAAATGGCAAAGGATTGGTGGAAAGTCTTTGACCGAAGAAAAATTTGAATAAGATTGAGTAGACGATAGGTTTAATATTTAGGATGGCAGCGGTTGTTGGTTTCGAAATTGCTGTTTGGCAACTACTTCTGTATTTAAAATCTAAGAAAAATCTAAGAAAAAACTGTACGCATTGCCCTGTTGTTTAATAAATTATGTGCCAAAAAGAGCGGCGCCCAGAGGAAAATTGAACAAACCGAAAAAAAATAAAAATATAAATGCTTCGAGCACAAAATTAATCTTCATTACCCAATGAGAGAGAATACCTGAAAGGTGTGCCATCGCGAGGTCTTCCCAGCCTATTTGCCCACCTACCTCTGTGGCTAATTACCTGTCTCACCCAAAGCCTACCTCCCAACCTTTCCCCAAGCCAATCCCCGTCCCTACCTCCTAACTATCTCTCCTTCCTATCCTTTAGCCTATCCCAAAACCTAATCCCAAGGCTTAATCGAAGGCTAAAGACTAAGCTTGCTCGAATGCTACCCTATATACCGCCCCCTATACCATATAGGAGATAGCCAGGGGCTAGCCCTGGGCTAGCCCCTCCATTGCCTTTCTTTCGCAAAATCAAGACCTTAGACAAATATTATAAAATTAAACCGAAACCAAGAAAAATATTAAAATTGTTAAAGCGATTTTAATATTTCTAACTCTATAATAAGTCTATGATTTTGTTAGGCTTATACTACATAAGTCCTAAGTAATACGCAATATTAGCTTCTTTGGTTATAACTGGTTTTATCTTGCCAGTGACCGAAGTGGCGATGGTCGTGACACCAGGTCCATGACCTGCGATTACACAATTGCCGTGAACAACAATTCCGACGGTGCAAGCACCTCTTTTCATACAACGACCATAAGTATTATCAGTGTCTTTTAAAAAGACAATATCACCAAATCTTAAATTGTCCAACTTCAGTTTCTTAATCGTTGCTGGGTCTTGGGTTGTGATGTCATAATCGCCAGAAGCCGAGGTCTCACTGCCTAAGCCTGAACCCATCACTTCGGGTGGAATGATATGAGTAACCGGAAATTCTAAGTAGCCATTTTTAATCTTGGCACCAATTTTTAGGAATAAATCCGGGTCGAGGTTGTAGAATTTTACTTCGGGTAAATCCAAGATAGCAAAACCTTGACCGCAGGCTTTGACCTGAACTTTGTCACCAATCGCCAATTTCTCTATAGTATCTTCATCAAACCAGACGAGTAGATGCTCAATCCCACCATGTTTACCAGTAACAATCCCTTTTCGACCTTTTGCCTCACTACCACCAACAACCTTTACTTCATTACCAATGCAGGTGTAAAGTTGTAGTGCCCGATTTTCATTTTCGTCTTTGTTTTTTACTGAAACACCGGGTTCAATATGGTCACCAACCCAACCAAATGCCGGGTCACCAACCTTGACATTATAGGTAATCCCACCGGTGCCGGGAAAAACGGTTGGTTCGCCTTGATGAGTGACTCGGAGATTTACTCGGCGGGTTGGTGAGGCAACCTCGCCAATCACCGAGATGGTGATTAATTTGTCTTTATTGGTCTTCATTTTGCTCCTTTCTATAAATACGAATTAGTCGAATTTGCTAACATTTGTACTACTTTTTGTCTTTGCTCCTTGTTCAAAACCAATTTCAAAGGCTTTAAGGTTGATTGTTAAATATTTTTCGCTAATCTGTTGCTTAATAGCGTCCACAAAAAACTCTTTTTTAATCATTTCGGTATAGCCAGCAAAAAAACCGAGCATTATCATATTGGCGCCGAGAGTTGATTTTAATTCCTGTTCGGCAATTGCCGTGGCTGGAATATTTAATTGGTTGGTTATTACTGAATTAGGCTTAATTGTTGAAGAATCAATGATAAATGTTGGTTGGATAACTTGGTATTGTTTGACTAAGAAATCATATCCGGATTGTGACAGCGCAATTATGTAATCAGGTTTTTCAACAAATGGGGCGGGAATGAAATTTTTCGCAATTATCACCTCAGCGGTTGTGATACCACCGCGCGCGGCTGAACCATAAGAACTTCGGGCACTGCCTTCCTTACCCGCCAAAACCGCGGCATAAGCCAAAATCTCACCTGCCACAATAATTCCTTGACCACCCGAACCAGTCAACTTAATCTGAACCATTGATAAATTCACCAATTATAATTTTGTTTTTTAACTCGTCCTTGGTTAGATTTTTTGCTTGGGCATAATTTATCGAATTAGCCTTCAAGAACATAAGCATCTGGTAAAGAGAAGCCATCTGGTTTCTGCGACCGAATTGGGTTGGACAAGGTGATATGACATCAATGAATGAGAAGCCATCGGTTAAAAGTGCCTTTTTGATTGAGTTGGTTAAAGGTCGGATATGATAAGGGGTGTAGCGGGCAACATAAGCGGCACCACAAGCCTTGACCAGTTGGCATAGGTCAAAAGGCGGTTCGGGATTGCCTTGGACGGTGGTTGAAGTCTTGGCAAATTTTGGCGTCGTCGGGGAGACCTGACCACCAGTCATTCCATAAATACTATTATTGGCACAAATCACGGTCATTGTGATATTGCGCCTTGCCGCATGAATTAGATGGTTACCGCCAATCGCGGCAATGTCACCATCACCGCTGACAACAACAACCTTTAATTCCGGATTGAATAACTTAACACCAGTGGCATAGGCGATTGCTCGACCGTGAAGGGTATGCAGAGTATCAGCGGCAAAATGGGGACTGGGAATCCAAGCCCCACAGCCTATCCCAGAAACAAAAACCATCTTATTAAAATCAAGATTTAATTCATCAATCGCGCGTAATATTGCGCCCATTAGAATGCCGTGACCACAACCGGAGCAGAATGGACTCGGAAATGCTTCTTGACGAAGATATTTATATAATCTTTTGCTCATTTTTGATTGCTTGGTAAATTTCTTCAGGATAGATTGGTTCGCCTCTGGTCTTTGGTAAAGAGATTATTCTTTTATCACAAAGGCAGCGTTCAATCTCAAAAACCAGTTGACCACGGTTCATCTCTGGAACTAATACCGTTTTACAATTTTTAGCGGCTGCTCTTAATTGTCTTTCGGCAAAGGGCCAAATTGTGATAAAACGGAATAGCCCGACCTTAATTCCATCTTTGCGCGCTTTTAGCATTGCGGCATAGGCACTACGGGCACTGGCACCAAATGAGACCAACAGGTATTCACAATCATCAGTGAAGTGAGACTCGGTTTGAACAATCTCATCAATATGATTATCAATCTTGGCGCAGAGTCTTTTGACTAATTTTTCTTGAACATCAGGGTCAGCGACCTTGCGATAACCAAACTCGTTATGGGTTGAACCAGTCACTAATAACTTCGCGCCTTGTCCGAATCTTGGCATCGGTGGTACACCATCTTCGGTCTCGGTACCAAAAGGTGGACCTGTGCCATTTTCGTTGCGATTGAAGATTTTAATTTCGGGTTTGATATTAAGACTTTCCTTTAAGTGTCCAATCACTTCATCAGCTAAAATAATGACCGGGACTCGGAATTTTTCGGCATAATTGAAAGCTTCAATTGTTAAATCATACATCTCTTGCACTGACCAAGGTGAAAGAGCGATTAAGCGATAATCGCCATGAGCGCCCCATCTTGCCTGCATAATATCACCTTGAGCAGGGCGGGTTGCCTGACCAGTTGCCGGTCCTGCCCTTTGCACATCCACAATGACGCAAGGTGTCTCGGTCATTAGGGCATAGCCAATTCCTTCAAGCATCAGGCTAAAGCCCGGACCAGAGGTTGCGGTCATTGCCTTGGCACCTGCCCAGGAAGCACCAATCATTGCCGAGATTGAACCGATTTCGTCTTCCATCTGAATAAAGACCCCTTTCACATCATTAAGTCGGACTGACATATGCTCCATAATTTCACTGGATGGTGTGATTGGATAGCCGGCATAAAATCTACAACCAGCCGCTAAGGCACCTTCGGCACAAGCGATATTACCAGACATAAAATGCTTGCCCGGTTCAAGCAGGCTCGGACAAATTATTTCAGGCATATTTTTAAACCACAGAGATAGCGGAGACAACAGAGAAAAAATTCATATTTATTTAACTTTAGAACTAATTAACCGCTTTATTCCGGTTCGTAACATTTTGACATTAAAGTTTATCAATAAACCAACTTTGAGATTTGCTGCCCTAAGGTAGGATAAGATTTGTGCCTTATGGAAATCATTCAATTCCGAAACCGCTTTAATTTCGACTATTACCTTATTATTAATTAGGAAGTCCAACTGATATGTTTTGGCGATAATATCTTTATAGGGGACTGAAATTTGTTTTTGGCGCTCGAAAGGAATACCCTGTAGTTTTAATTCATAAGTAAAAGCCTCTTCGTAAACATCTTCGCCTAACCCCAGACCGAGTATACGGTGTACTTCGATAGCAGCGGCAATTATTTTCTTAGTTAAATCAATTTCAGGATATCCGTTTTTTTTCTCAGTTATCTCTGATAGTTCTGTGGTTGAATTTTTATTCTTCATGTTTTATTTCTGATAACCTATTGGTTTTAGAGACAGTAATAGCCAAATCTGGACAAAGCATTTCGCAAAGCCGACAGCCGGTGCAGTTTTTGGGGTTTTTGACAACGATTTCTCGAAAACCACGGGTCGAGATTTTACTCTCTCGGTCAAAGACCGCTTTTGGACAGATTTCCAGACAGAGGCAGCAGCCTTTGCACCATTCTTTTCTCAATTCGATTTTTGGCACTATCTCATTTTATCTTAAATTTGCCAATCGTCAATAAAGCAATTTCTAAAAATAAATCTTGACCAATGCTTGACTTTGAGTACGATTAGCTGTAAAAGCAAAGAAACCAAAATTGATTTTGAAAAATTTTTAACCACAATTACGATGTTGGCTGATAGCGAAGTCGGCTGTCGAAGAAGACAATCGCCCCTGATTTGGTTGATTATTATTAGCGTCTTATTGACTGCAATCATTGTTGGTGGAGGCGTTTTTTGGTGGCAACAAATGGCGAATCGAAAATCAATAATAAGATTAAAAACCCAAATTACTAATCTCCAAAAAAGAATTAATGACTTAGAAACCAAAGAAAGGGCTTTAGCCGAACTCGAAAAAATTTTCCCAGTAATTGAAAATAAATTACCCGATTGGTCTAAAATCTGGCAAACAATGGTACTTGGTTTCAATTGCCATTCTTTTAGCTGGCAGGCAGAGACAACGATAACCCAAGAATTAATTCCATTTAATCCTGAGGAGAGTAGTTTTCAATTAAGAACCCCTTTTTATATCTATTCGCCGGATAAAACGAAATTTTTGGATATTTATATTGGAATGGAAGTTTGGGAAGAAGCAGGTAAGCTGAAAGCCGGCTTTGGTCCTGACCACGGAGTGGGATTGGGTGATTTAAAAACCAATCAACTCAAGATTTTATTGTTTTGTGGCACTACCGGTAATTATGACAATGGCTTATGGCTTGATAATGACCAGTTTGTTATCACTGGATTTGCTGAATACTTTTCCAAAAGCGAAGAAGAAAAGAAAGTCTTGGATAATAAAATCTATTATGTGGCACTCTTATATTTCTTTAATTTGGCGAGAAATAAGATGACAGTTTACTCTGGTCCCAAGGTTGAAGGAAAATTTTTCCAAAGAATTTATCAAAGGTCGTTACGGGAACAATTTAGAAATAAATTTCCCAATATTATCTTTGATTAAAACCTTACAATTAATTATCCCCTATAAATAAAAAAATTCGGATTTTGCATTTTTTGTTTTAGCACCGTTTTATCTCAAAACTATTCTTAAACCTTATTTTTAAAGTTCTGCCTTCTTTAGCAATAACCGTCATAAAACATCACTTAGAAGTAGCGCAAAAATCAAGCCGTTTTTTTGTCTATTTGATATTTAAGGAGTTATATTAAATTTTGCTTTGGCAGAGAGTATTGTTTATGGGTAGGCGGCTCCATAGGTTAGCCTTGGAGGGTTAGTTGAGAAGCTGGTGGGTAAAAGGGAGCAAGTTAGAGTTCCATCGGGAGTCGGCTCGGGAGCGCCCCGCAGGCTACTTCGGGAACCGGTTCCGAAGCTTCTTGGCTAAAATCCGAGTTCGCTCAAATCACAGACTGTAGTAAAAAAACGGGGCTCGATTTACTCGAACCCCGTCCCTCGTCGTCAGAGGTTACTTCTCTAAGACAATCTTTCTTGTAATCCTTATGTTGCCAGCGTTGAAGCGGAGGATATAGACACCAGATGGTAATGCTTTCGTATCGAGCATCAAGACACCGTCCTTAGTTGGAGTTGGTATGTCATAAGTCTTAACTACCGCACCCGTCACATCGTAGAGTTTGAAACTCACTTGTCCAGGCATCGGTAAGTTATAACGAATTGTTGTGAAGTTAGTCGCTGGATTCGGCGCAATTGTCATAGTAAATTCATTCAGTTTCTCTTTATTGTCCATTACTTGATTAGAAATTGGGGAAATCGAGCTGAAACTTTTTACCTCCGGTGGTTTATGCCGGTAGAATTCAACTGTATTACCACCTTTTACTGCCCAGAAGTAGTCACCGGATGAAATCATTGTGCCACCCGCCTTTACTCTTTTGCCGCCACCAATCGGGATATCCCAGAAGGTATCCATCTGCACCCAGGTGTCCATCGCAATGTTGTATCGCCATACTTCACGGGTATTACCACCTTTGAGCATATAGACATTCTCATCATAATAGACCAATGCTGCACCGTCTTTGGGTTTTTTCTTCTTGTTGTCTCGGCTTAAGAATTTCTTATAATCATATTGGCGTAATTCAATCCAGGTATCAGAATCGAGCGAATATTTAAAGAAGTCACCGTAACCGCCTTTTAAGACATAGACAAACTCGTCACCGTCATAAGCCAGACAAGAACCTTTACGATAACCAAGTTTGCCACTTGAACCGATTGGTGGACTCTTAATCTTAGTCCAAGTGTCTTGTTCAATATCGTAGATATAGAACTCATCGGTCTTCGACCCTTTCATCGCAAAGATATAGCCGTGACCACCACTTCGGAAACTTGCCAGTCCAGCGGCTTCTTTTACCGCTTTTGCACCCAAGGGGATATTCTTTAATTTCTTCCAACCTGGTAAAACAGTATCAAGAGTATCTGCTTGATAGCGCCAAAATCCCAAAGTATTATTACCGCGTAGCACATAGACCGAGCGGGTTCGATTGTAAGCGGTCATTGCTGCACCCTTTTTCGGTCGTTTGCCATCACCTTGGTCTTTTATCCCAAGTGGTATGGTATCTTCAATCCGATAGGTCCAAAAACCGGTATCGCTGTCCGGGGTATAGACCAAAAAGTCTTGGGTATTGGTAGCTTTGAGCAGATAAATTTTACCGCGCAATTCTGCCATACAGGTGCCGGATTTTGGCTTCTTGCCCGAAGGCAGCACTGGAATATCTGCCATCCTAACCCAGCTCGAAGGTGGAAAAACTGTTCGGATTACTTCAACTGAACCGGTTCTTTGGTCATTGTTATTATTGACATCGCTTACCAATTCGGTTGAACAAGCAACCGGATGAACGCCAACTTGGTTAGCAGTCCAGTTAGGGAAACTGACATATTTAAATGTATTAGGCGAATGATTTTCGACCAATGTGTCCTCGTTATAAAAATTACCGATTTTCATTCGGACGGTATAGGTTACGGTTTGGTTACCATAGTTATAGACCGAGCAGGCAGGAACTACCACAGTGCCAGAATCAATTGTTCCAGTAGGGACAAGAATCTTAGTTGCCCCAACATCCAGAATTTGAACGAAAACAGTATCGGTCTTTTTATCATTGCTTTTAATCATATCAAGTGCCAGTTCGGTTGAGCAGGAAACAATCTGGTTGCCTCTTTGGATTGCGGTCCAGTTCGGGAAAGTGAGATATTGATAAGTACCTGGGCTATGATTAGTAACTAACACAGTCTCATTGTAAAAATTGCCGATTTTCATTCGGACTGAATAGTTCTCAGTGCTGTCGCCATTATTATAGACCGAACAGGCTGGGGTCACAACCGTACCAGAATCAATTAGGGAAGGCAGGAAAAGTTTACTGACTAAAACATCGCGGATAGTAAAATCGGATTGGACATATTTAATTGTCGCAATGTCATAACCCCTGCCAGGCTGAGCGCTTTGTCCAGTTACATAGACATTACCAAGATTATCAACGAACATTGAACGTGCCGTTTCAAAGGTATCGGCATAATCATATCTTCTGGTCCATACAGTATCGCCGTCTGGGCTAAATTTAACCGTTACAAAATCATTTTTAGTGGTTGAGCCGAGTTGCCGACTGGTGCCGGTGATATAAACAAAACCATACAAATCGAGTGCCATTCCGTTTTGACCATCCTTGTCAATCACATTATCATACCCACCCGGTCCATTATATTTTGCTGCCCATTGAAATTCGCCATCTGAATTATATTTAAGTACGACCAGGTCCTGTCCGGCGGGAGCTTTCGAATAAGTGGTTCCATAGACATAAACATTACCAGCACCATCAACCTTAATCCAATAACCAGCGTCGCCAGCAGCGGTATCCGGATTTGACCATCTTCTCACCCATTGGGTATCGCCACTCGAATTATATTTGATGGTTACAATATCATAATTAGTGACTGAATCATAACTCATTCCGGTGACGTAAACGTTGTTAGAATTATCAAAGGCAATGCCACGTGCATCATCATTACCATTAGACGGACCGTTATAGGTTCTAGTCCAATAAGTATCGCCAGTTTCTTTTTTGTATTTTACAACTAACCAGTTATCAAATTGGGTTGGATGTTTGGTTTTTGTTACCAGATAAGGGTTCCCATCATTGTCAAGTGCCAAATCGTTTGGGTAAAAGAGATACGCACCGCCAAAACTGTCTCTTCTTGCCCATATTTGATTGCCAGCGGAATCGTATTTGACCGTGGCGTAAGTATATTGAGAATTTGCTTCCTGACTATAGCCGGAGATATAAACATTCTCAGAATTATCAAGCACTAATTTTCGAGAAAAATCATAGCGATTTCCAGGACCGCTATACCTTCGCACCCATTGAGTATCACCGTTAGGAAGGTACTTTATTGTTATATAGTTTGCATTACCGGAAATTTCATAAGTATAACCGGTCACATAGACACACCCAGAGTTACCAACTGCAACTGAACGGGCCATTTGGGAACCAGTTCTTGAATATAAAGATGCCCAAATTGAATCGCCGTTCGGACCATATTTAATAGTAATCATATCTTCGATAGAACCTAAATAGTCAGCGGACCCAGTAATATAGACATTGCCATTCGCATCAACGGTCAAGCCATATACATAATCAACCCCGTTGATAGGAACACTTGACCACCTTCTCACCCAGGCGGTATCAACCTGAGCCAATCCCAGACCAATCAGGCTAAAAAGAATTAGGCAAAGCATCGTTTTATTTCTTTTCATGATTGCCTCCTTGGTTTTAAAACTTTCTGCTAATTTAGGAGTGGCGAAATTTTTCCGCTTCCGTTCCACCCCAGATAATGAATCAATAATTTAAATCTGGGCAAATAGCAATAAAACTTATTCGAAGAATTTTGCCCAGTCCTTATGATTTAATTATACAAACCATCTAAGATTTGTCAAGGAAAAATTTTTCGCTCAACGGTTACTACGGTCTTGGTAGTTTAAATTGTGCTAAAATATCGGGCTTGTGAGTCTAAAAAATGTCGTTGAGAGAACAAAGCAATCTCAAAAATATCTTAAATTAAGCAACTACATTTTCGGAAAAATTTTACCGCCGCCTTCTTTACTTGCACCGCGAAGATTCGCTCGATTTTGAAATTAAACCTTAGGCTTTTATCGGTACTTAAGCCATTTATTTCAGAATAACCATTCATTGGAGACCCAACGAAAAAATAGGTGAAATAAATCGCGGGAGCATTAAAAACAATCTCCTCTTCCTAAAAGTTCTGAAAAGGAAATAGGAAGATATCTGTATATCCCGAAAAACAATTCCAATCGCTATACTTAACAAACTTCGATGTCAGAAAAGACGATAAGATAATAGGGTTGCCAAACAACAGATTAACAATATTACCTTTTTGCTTTTCCTTTCATCGCGGTTCATACTTCGTTACGAACTCGCTCTTTCTTCTAATATTTTACATAATAAGCACTTATATCATCAAATTCTTTATTAGCTTCCATTTTTGTCTCACAATTTATTTCGGAATCAGTTAAAAAGTCCGTTTCCTAACTTGCTATCTGGGCAATTGGTTGGGTAAGTCGGTAGGCTAGCCTGTGGGCAGTCCGGTAGGTTGCTCACCCCTTTGCCTACTGGCTAGCCAGGGGGGGCTAGCCCCTAGGCTAGCCCACCCCATAGACCCCGGGATTGCCATCCCGACTGCCCGGTAGGTTGACCACCAGTTTGACCAGAGGATTGGCCGCCGGTCTACTCAGTAGGTAAGCCGAAAGGTC
>JBDRUX010000028.1:0-24354 GCA_039801565.1 Caldifarciminota bacterium | reverse complement strand
TCTCCCTTCGGCTCTTTCTCAATCATCTCCTTCAATCGACTACCCTCATTCTTCTCTCCAGACAATACCTCAAGATTGGTTATAAATCCACTCTCATCACAAACCAAATGAACCTTATAACCAAAAAATGGTAAACTCTTGCTCTTATAACCCCAAGCCGCATCAAAATCGACTAAACTGCCAATCCTTTTCCCATTATCAATAACTTGCTTCATAAGGTCTAAAATCTTTTCACTCCGCTTATCAATTTCGCCATTTAACTCTCTCATCAATTGTTTCACCACCTTCTTTAACTCCAATAGCTTTACCCACCGCTTTACCTTAATCAACTTTAAGGCATTAGCCTTTACTTTTTCGGATAGTGGCAGTGCCTTCTCTTTCACTCGCCTGAGCACCCGCTTTATCCCATCTTTAAGTAAATTAACCACATTTAAACCGCGCGAAAAAGAAAGAACACAAGTCGCATCTAAAATCCTTAATTTCCCCTTACCATAGCCTAATCGCTTGGCCTGTTCAATAAAATCAGCAAAAACCGCTTTAAAACCATCTTCACCTAAACGCCTTCTAAACTTTACCAACGTGGTATCGTCCGGGGCTAGCTCATCAATATCTAAACCGCAAAACCACTTGAAGAGAATATTACAGTTGACCGCCTGCGAGACTGCCACATCTGAGAGGTTATAAAGATACTCTAAAATTAGCATCTTTAAGATAACCGAAGGAGGATAAGATGGTCGGCCAAAATCTTTTGAATAATAACCTTCGAGACTTTCTTGGATACCTTCAAGGATTCTATCGAGAATAGGTTTTAGATTAATTAATGGGTGGTTAGGAAAGCGCTCAAGAGTATTTTTATAAATCCAATTATCACCAAAGATTGATTTTTGTTTTCGTTCTTTATTTATCATTTTTCCCTCCATTAAAGTTGGGGAATTTTCTTTTCCTATAGGATTAATGGTTTTAGGTGGGATATCTTGCCAGAGTGATTGTTGAATCAAGTTGGAAAAGTATAAATCAAAAAACTATTTTGTCAAGATTATTGTTTTCTGTTTTTGTAAGATATTGAAAAATTGCCTGACTTTTTCAGAGCTCTCATATTTATCCTTTCTCCATTTTGCAGACATTATAGCACATAACTATAGCACATAACTCCAGCCTACCGGCTTGCTTACCAGGTTGCCTACGGAGCTACCTACCGGGCTACTCCCCAGGTTGCTTTCCAAGTTGCCTGCCGAGTCGCTTCCAAGGTCGTCTACGAAGTCGCTCCCCAACCTACTTCCCAACCAGCCCCCGAACCCAGTCCCGAGGCAACTCCCGAAGCAACCTACGGGGCAAGTTAGGGGGTAGCCTACGGGGTCACCCCCTATACGATACCCCTCCCTAAAGGAAAATTAGCGTAACCGACTGAAGACCAAGAAGATAGACGAAAAATCGGTCATTTTTTGACGTTACTTTTAAGTAATCTTTCTCTGCTACAGATTCTTCCTACCGCTTGGCATAGCGGAAAGGATTTGAATTAAAAATAAAAGTTTAAAATAGTTCGAGGTTGTTTAAACTGATTCCCTTGACTTTTGTTTCCGATTAAGTTAGGCTTAATAGCGATGCGAAAAATAATCTTTTTGGCGTTTTTGTTTTTGAGTTGTAGTCGGTCAAGTCAAAAGGTTACCCTGAAACCGACTGAGTCCTGGTTAGGAGTTTATCTTGCCCAAGAGAAGATTGGTTATTCGGTCATCAAATCCCAAATCATCCCGCAGGGCTATCAATTCATTAGCCGAACCAAGATGCGGCTTGTGATGATGGAGCAAGTTTCCGAAATAATTTCTAATCTAACCTGTGTCACCGATTCGGAATTGGTGCTAAGAAGTTTTGATATGGACTTTGTCTCAAAGGGTCGTTCGTTTCGGGCGTTTGGCGAACGAGTTGACTCCAAACTTAAAATCATAGTCCAAAGCGGTGGTGAAACCAAGACCAATTGGCTCGAAGTACCAAAAAGAGTTTATCCTGCTTCTGCCATCGGCAATCTGGTCGCCAGCGTTGGTTTGATACCAAATAAGACCTATGATTTTAAAGTCTTTGAACCAACGACAATGACAGTAGTGGATGCAAAAGTAACTATTCATTCCAAAGAACCAATCGAAATTAAAAATCAGAAATCCGATGCTTGGAAATTAACTGTGACAATGTTAGGTCTAACTTCGACGAGTTGGATTGATAGCACTGGTGAAACGATAAAGGAAGAATCCCCACCGGGATTATTGATGGTCCGGGAAACACCAAAGGAAGCATTGGCAAAAGATGCCGAGATTGCAACTTTAGATGTCCTGGCACTTTTCGCGATAAGGGTTGATACTGCTATCCCTGACCCACGAAAGATAACTTATTTGAAAGTAACCCTAAAAGATATTGACACCGCCAATCTAAATTTAGTGGACGAAACCCAAAATCTAATTTCAGTTAATCCAATTGAACTTGAAATTAAAAGCGAGCTGCCTCTAAGTAAAATTTCTTTACCAATCCGAGCCGAAAAGGAATTTTTAATGCCGTCGGTTTGTATCCAAAGCGATAATCCGAAGATTAAAGAGAAGGCTTGGGCAATTATTAAAGGTAGCCAAGATGCTAATACCGCCGTTGATAAATTGGTAACCTGGGTTTTTAATAATGTCAAGAAAAGAGCAACTGCATCTTTACCATCGGCAGTTGATGTTTTAGCCAATCTGGAAGGTGATTGTAATGAACATTCGGTCTTATTTGCTGCCTTGGCAAGGGCAGTAGGAATTCCAACTAAAATTGTCGTCGGCTTGGCCTATCTGGATAAGGCTTTTTATTACCATGCCTGGAACAAGGTGTATTTGGGCAAATGGATTTCAGTTGACCCAACCTTTGGTCAATTTCCCGCTGACGCCACTCATATTAAATTACAGGAAGGTGAATTGGCCGAACAGGCAAAAGTTCTAAAAATTGTCGGAACCGTTAAGATTGAAGTTAAGGAGTTTCACTAAAAGCGGATTTTTACTTTTCCGGCACACCGCGCAAGTATAAATCGGTCAATTTGGGTTTGGGTGCGGGAGTAAGATTGTAACCGAAAGTGAAAATGGTGGTAGTCCCTTTGGCACCAAATAAGCAGCCACCGAAATCTTTAAATGCTAACGAGCCGGAAAATTTTTTTACAACCCAACCCAGCCGATAACTGAAACCAAATTTTTCTTTGCCGCCTAAGCTAATTCCAATTGCAATTGGGATTCGAAAGGAATTTCCCGCCAACCCATGAAATTCAATAGCGGTAGCGAAAATTGGCGCCCGGCGCATTAAAGGTGATTCATTGAAACTTTGATTTATTAGTACCGAACCAATTAGAGACCGACCAAGCTGATAATCCGCTGCCAGTAATAGGTAGAAAGGCAAACGAGTATGAAAAGGAACGGTCTCGGTTACAGTCCGATTGGAATAAAAGAAATCGCCTTGTCGTAACCTTTGCCAGTTTAAAGAATCTAAGGCAAAATAGTAAAGACCTTGTTGGGGATTATTGGTCCACTTTATCCCGGAATTTAAATTGAGAAAGGCAAGGGTAGTACGAAGTTTAGGAGAAAAATCATAACTCAACATTAAGTCGCAGCCAAAACCATTGCCACCTAATGCTCGACGATAATTTGCTTCCCCTTCTGAGACTAAAAAAGCAGGTGTGGTGAAAAGATAACCCTGGGTTTCAAAAGTCTCGAAATAATAAATACCCGCCAGATAACGAGCCCGAACACCAACTGCTAAGTTGGTGGACGGAATTTGGCTATTATAGGCAATTGCACCACTCCAATAGGCAAGAGTTCGATTTTTAAAGCCGGCAGCCGAATAATACCGATTTAATTGGTTGCCAAAGAGGGCTAAGTCAAAAATATCTTTAGGGATTTCAAGACCAATGAAGCCACAGCCTAAGATGGAAATGCTAAATCGGGACAGGAAAATTTCTAATCCCTCCAGATTGGCACCACCGTGAAAAAAGAATCCTTGGTGCGGAATAGAATTTAAAATGTCAACCTTGGCTTGATGGTCTAAATAAGTACCGAAATAACGATTGTATTGTCGAACCGTAAACGAGTTGTTGAATAGCCCGGCCGAAAACCCAATGACCCGATAAGCAAATTTCGGCTGATATTCGGAGATGGCATAGGGACAATTGAATTCGCTAAAATATGCCGGAGCGAAGTCACTGGGCATAGCCGAAAGGGTTTGGATTAAAAATAAAAGTTTAAAATAGTTCAAGGCTGTTTAAGCGAAATACCAAAGTTGTCAGTTTTTTCATTTCACCCGTAATCTTATTGCCGCGCGGGAAAGAAAACTTAACTGGTCTTCAGGACGAATCGTCACCGTATCACTGGCTGGGATATAAAGAGTCAAATGACTAAATAGCATCGGGTTAGTAAAAAAGCTAATCGCTTCTTGGGCAAGTCCAATTGTAATCGTGGAGTCAGTTGCTTGGGTACAGTGTCGGGATAACATCTCGCCACCAATCACTCCGGCTGGAATTTGTATTGGAAAAACAATCGAATCCGTAGACTCCGAGATGGAGTCTTTGGTGATGACCAATCGTCCGTCAAAACCGATTGGGAAATGGTTGGCAAAATCACAAACGAATTGAGCATCAATCAATCGGATACCATTTTTACCGGTCAGCCAATCCGTAATTGCTTGGCGGTCTTTTTCCGAAAGGCTGAACCGGTAGTTGCCAAAACAAGTAGTGTCGGTTTTAAATGCAATCCGCAACGGCGTACTTAAAAAACCATTGCCCCGGGCAAAGGAATTGGCATCAACTCGACCTCGACCATAAATCCGGATTGCGGTAGCAAACTTTATCGTACCAGCACCAAAATTCACGACCTCGGTAACTGGAATTGTCCGATTGATTTCACTCGGTGTCGAATAACTACCCGGCCGAATCGTAATTTCTTGAATTTGCGAAATACTGTCGCCATTATTTTTGCGGGCAAAGGTCCGAAATTGAACTAAAGCCGAAAAACCAATCGTATTCACAAGATGTAAACCGACTTCTGCTCTTGCTACTTTAATTCCAATTGGGTTCTGTCCGGGAAAGGAAAAAAGTGTCTTTTCGGGTGATGAGATATAAATCGGTTGCAAAAGTTCACCAGCCAGGAAGCGAAAATTTAAATTGGTTAAACTGTAGTTACCCTGTAGCCCATCACCGTATTCCAAGGCAACAAAGTCCGAACCAGGCTCAGAGGTTAAATTGACAAAAACCCGAAAGGCTATATTCTCCTCATTGGAACCTTGACTTGGCATATCTGAATTGCGTCCGAGTTTAAGTCCGGCAAGCGGAATTGGTACCAAAATACTACCGTTGGGTTCAATCCGAAATGTTTGGTTGTAACCGATTATCTCGATTGACAAATTAAGCCAAATTGCCATTGGCAGAGTATTAGTAAAATTTAACCAAGCCTCGCCGGTTGCTAATTCCAAACTATCAATGCGAAATCGTTGGTCACTAGTTAAGTTTATTGTTGTCATCATCTCAGCACGGGTCTGAGGTGGCCGAATGATACCCCTATTAACTCGTAATGAATCAATTACGAGTTCAATCACTATTGAATCTAACCCAGAAGCATAAATTGAATCTGGAAACGAGCCGGGTGAACTAATTCCAATTTCAACTGGGATGGGATTTTCGAGATAGGCCTGTTCAACTCTTTCCTCAAAGATTCGAGTCGAATTGGCGCCAATCCCTATTGCCCGGAAATAAGGGAGCGCCGAACTATTTAAAGTTAAAGAATCAAAACTAAGGGAGGTAAAATTGCAAACCCGATACTTCCAAATACCCTTATTCAATTCTAAGGACTGAATATCAACTAAATTAACCAGATAATTCAGATTTTGAGTAAAAGGTGGGATTACCACTCTAATAGTAGTTTCTGGTAACCAAAAACCCACAATGTCTTGTAATAACAAGACAATTCGCCCAACATATAAAGAATCAATTTGAAATTCGCTTAAGGAGAGATTGCAGTGATAATTTTGTGCCAAGAGGTTTAGAATTCGGCGTGGCGTAATTGTATCAATATTGAATTCGGAATAAAACTCTAAAGTTGAATCTTCGGAAATCCTGAATTTATTAGAAATGGCGAGTAAATCAGCCACGCCATAGGAATCATTAATTAGGGGAATCGTAATTTCCGTATCCCAACTCGGCAATTCCGGGCTTTTCAAACAAAAAAGACCAAAAAGAAATAGTCCTGCCGAAATGGGTAATAATGCGGAAATTTTGCCCAGTTCGGCAATAATTTTTTTTCGATTTTTTTTGTCCGAATCCACTCACACCTCCTAAAACTAAATTAAAAGGGCTACAAGTACCCTGGGACCGCCCTTGGAGTGCCCAATATAATTTCATATTGAGGTGGCATCCGTTTTTTTACTGGTACGGTGCGTTCAGGCATACCGTAGCCCCTAAGTTGACCCAAAGCATTGCCCCTACTTCCAATGCTTTTAAGTTCACCCTCATCGAGTAAAAAATTGCTCTCCAAAATCACCTCCTACACAAAAGGGAGGGGGCCGAATTTTGAAAGGACTTGGGCATGGGCTAAAGAATTCCCAAGAAGGAGGCTAAGATGCCGGCCCCCGATTGAATCTCCATAAGCGGACACTGCAACAATTTTAGCTCTGTGCGATTTAACACCACGCAACCGCTTTTTAATATTCAAACCATTAATCCCCTCATCAGTTGCAGTGTCCGCATTACAGATACTCTCTTCTCCCGAGAAAGTTATAGGGCAGGAAAGTTTAAAAAACCTGAGGAGAAAGGCAAGAGGGTTGAAGATGGCAGAGAGACCCCAAGGATTGGCTATCTTCACCTTTCCTGCCCTATAACTCCCTTGCGATGCGGTAAGGAGGTGATAGATGCGAGTACCCGATGATAAATCTATTCCCAATTGTTAAAGAACACAAATTCCCCAGAAGGAGGTGCCAAATGGTCCTAAAGCCGCCTATCAGAGGAACCCGAATTAGGGCACCCCCTTCGTCATTGTCCCGGTTGTAAAAGAACCTATATCTTTTTGTAGCATTTACCGTGCCAACCGATGATTTAAATTCTACAATATAAGATTTTATTTACCAAAGACTTACAATACGGATTAAAAATAAATTTCATTTTAAATTTTAATATCAAAGTGCGACAAAACGATAAATCTTAAGACTTGCTTTTTATAACATTCACAGAATCAATATATTATATCTATGCGACCGTTTAATCTTAACCATATTATTTTCCAGTTTTTGGTTGCTGGGTTTTAGTTCAACAACTGATAGTCAATATCTAAAAACCATATCATCGGACGGTTGGCTTGACAAAAGAGAAAAAGCGATTATAATTAGGTTATGAAAGAAAAATTATTTGAATTGGTGCAAAAGGTAGTTGATACTTTTGGCTTAGAAATCTACCATCTTGAATTTAAGAAAAATGTATTGAGGGTTTGGATTGAATCAAAGAAAAGCCCGATAACAGTTGAGACCTGCGCTTTAGTTTCTCAGAGTTTATCGGCAAGGCTGGATGCGGTTGATTTGATTCCGCACCGCTATCGGTTAGAGGTTTCATCCCCAGGAGTTGAACGCGGGTTATTTACCCCGGTCCACTATCAACGCGCCATCGGTTCCGATTGCCAATTGAATACTAAATACGGAGTCATCCTGGGGAGAATTTTGGCAGCCGATAATGATAAAGTAAAATTAGCGATTACTCAGCAATCAAAAAAGAATAATTCGGGCATTGCTGAAATGACTGAACCGATTATTATCCCTTACTCCGATATTAAGTCTGGCCACCTTGTGGTCTCAAGTGAAATTCTGTTCAGTCAAACCAATTTATTACCATTGACAGAAAAAAGTTTAAATCATTTGAGATGTTCGACAAGGAGTAACGATGAATAAGGAAATTAGTAATTTAATTACGCAGATCGCTCGGGTCCGTAATGTGGATATTAACTATGTGGTTCAGACATTGAAGTTAAGTATCATCGCTGGTTTGAAACGACGGTTTGGTGAGAACACCGAAGCCGAGGTCGAGGTCACACCTGAGACCGGGGATATCAAGGTCTATTTAATCAAAAAAGTTGTTGCAAACCCTACAGAGTCGGTGCAGGAAATTGAATTAAGTAAAGCAAAAGAGTTAAATCCTAATATCAAGGTTGGTGAGACATTAAGAATCGAATTGCCTTTAGCTGAAATTGGCCGAATTGCAATTCGTAAAGCTTCTGACGAGTTGATGTTAAAGTTAAGGGAAGCGGAGCGAAATAAACTTTATGACGAATTTGTCAAAAAGAAAGGTGAGATTGTGACCGGAACCGTCCAGAAAATTGGCAGGGACGAAATCATCGTGAACTTAGGTTTAATTGAAGCGAGTTTGCCGAATCGAGAGCAATTAAAAACTGACCATTATCGGCAAGGTATGCCCCTGAAGGCGTATGTCCATCGAGTTGAGAAGACACCAATTGGACCACGCATCTTCCTTTCCCGAACCCACCCTGAATTCCTAAAAAAACTTTTATTTAAAGAAGTTCCAGAAATTCGTCAAGGTGTGGTTGAGATTAAAGGTATTGCCCGAGTGCCTGGCTCGCGTTCCAAAGTTGCGGTCAGTTCCAATGATGAAAAGATTGATCCGGTCGGAGCTTGTGTGGGATTCCGCAAGTCCAGAATCGAAAATATTATTAAAGAACTTTCCGGAGAAAAGATTGACATTGTCGAGTGGAGTAAGGACTTACAAGTGTTTATTCCCCGAGCCTTAGGTCCGGCTAAAGTCAGCGAAGTCATTAAAGAAGGTGAATCCTATATTGTCATTGTGCCGGATTCGGACTTTTCCGTGGCGATTGGTAAAAAAGGGCAAAATGTCTGGTTAGCTAGTCTATTAGTTGGAGCGAAAGTAGAAGTCTTAAAGCAGAGTGACTATAAAAACCGCGTTTTGATGGATAAGGCAAAGACAAAATCAATTGCCGCCCTTGAACTTTCCGAAGAAGTTACCACAAAACTGCAGGACGCCCAAATCTTTACTGCTTTCGATTTGCTTAATGCACCCAGTGAAGAGTTAGCAAAATCGACCAATCTTGCAATCGAAAAAATCGAAGAGTTAAAAAAGGATGTGCGTAATCAATTATGCGAATGAGAATCTGCGACGCAGCGGCTAATCTTAACCTTTCATCCGAGGCATTGGTATCAATCTTAAAGTCCTTAGGTTATCCGGCACGGGGCTATACCGCTTATATTGAGCCAGAAGAATATAAAGCGGTTGCTGAGAAGTTACGAAAGGAAAAGTCGTTTTATAAAAAATCATTAAAGTCAAAAGGCGCGCCAAAGAAGGAAGCAACCCGAAGTGCTGTGGTTGAGGAGAAAATTGAGGAATCAATCAAACAGACGATTCGAAAATTGGAAAAGCGGGAGATAAAGCATCGGGTCAAAAAAACCAAACCAACCAGTCCGGTTCAAACCGAAACCAAAAAAGTAAAAGTCAGTCCTTATATGAGTGTCGCGGAATTAGCCCATACCTTTGCGGTTCCAAGTGCTGATGTCATTAAAAAGTGTTTAGAAATTGGATTATTAGCCACGGTAAATCAAAGGTTAGATTTAGATACAATTATGCTTTTGGCGGATGAGTTTGGGGTATCCGTCGAAGTCGAAAGTGAAGAATTACTTGAGCCTGGTGAAGAAAAGGTTCAAGGTGAAGAGAAACCGCGACCGCCGGTGGTTGTTGTAATGGGTCATGTTGACCATGGTAAAACTGCTTTATTAGATTATATTCGAAAGACCAAGGTTGCTCAAACCGAATACGGAGGAATTACTCAGCACACCGGTGCTTATGTGGTAAATTACAAAAATTCCAAAATTACCTTCCTCGACACCCCAGGCCATGAGGCATTCACCGCAATGCGGGCACGGGGCGCAAGAGTGACCGATATCGCAATCTTAGTGGTGGCAGGTGATGAAGGAGTTATGCCCCAAACTATCGAAGCTTTAAATCATGCTCGAGCAGCTGGTGTACCGGTTATCGTTTGTATTACTAAAATGGATAAGCCGCAAGCCAATCCCGAACGGGTAAAAGCACAACTTGCCCAGCATAATCTTAATGTCGAAGGTTATGGGGGCACGACCCTATGTGTTGAGACTTCAGCCTATACTGGACAGGGCATCGAAGAATTGCTTGACGCAATCTTTCTAACCAGTTTAGAACTTAATCTTAAAGCAAGGTACGAGGGCAGGGCGAAAGGGATAGTTTTGGAAACAAGAGTTAGTAAAGGTAGAGGTAATCTTGCTACTGTATTGATTCAGGAGGGCACTTTGCGCCGGGGTGATGTTTTTGTCTGCGGTTGTGAATACGGCAGGGTTCGTGACCTTCTGTCAGAAAATTTTGTCCGCTTACAAGAAGCTACCCCTTCAATTCCAGTTCAAATCGTTGGTTTTTCGGGTCTGCCGGAGCCGGGGGACCGGTTTGATGTGGTTTCCGACGAACGAACCGCCCGCGAGATTGCCCAGCGCCGGTTTATGGCAAAGCGCGACCGACTCCTTTCTGCCCCCAAATTAACCTTAGAAAGCCTTCAGAAGCGAATTATGGAAGGCAAGGTCAAAGAACTCAAGGTAATACTAAAAGCCGATGTCTGGGGTTCAGCCGAAGCACTAAAAGAAGCCTTGGAAGGCTTATCCTTAGATGAAGTTCGGGTTAGAATCATCCATTTTGGCGTCGGTTCGATAACCGTGTCTGATGTTCTCTTAGCCCAAGCCTCGGAAGCAATCGTAGTTGGCTTCCACTGCGAACCATTAGCCGAAGCCGAACAATTAGCCGACCAAGTCGGAGTTGAAATCCGAACCTATCGTATTATCTATTCCGCAATTGATGATATTCGTGCCGCAATGCTCGGACTGTTAGAACCCGAAAAAAGAGAAAAAATAATTGGCAAAGCCGTGGTCCGCCAAGTCTTTGTTATACCACGGGTCGGAACAATCGCTGGTTGTTATGTTCAAGAGGGCAAAATTGAACGTGACGCAATGGCAAGGGTCTTTCGTCAAGGCGAGGAGATTTTTGTAGGCAAAATTATTTCATTGAAACGCTTCAAACAAGATGTGAAAGAAGTCGAAGCCGGGTATGAATGTGGCGTTGGGATCGCCAATCTTACCGATGTCCAACCTGAGGATATTTTGGAGGTATATAAGATTGAAGAAGTTGCCCGTGCCCCACAGCGTATTACCAACCGAGATTAACGGTTGATTGTTAGTCTAAAAACTAAAATAAATGACCGTTGGTCTTTTGGTCGTTGACTGTCTTCTAGGCGCTGGTCATTCTTTGAAAGAGAAACGACGTGTGCTGCTTTCATTGACCCAAAAATTGCATAACCAGTTTAATATCTCGATCGCTGAGGTAGCGCATCAAGACCTCTGGCAGCGTTCACAATTGGCAATGGTATGTGTTAATACCGAGTGGCAAGCGGTGGAAAGAATCTTTAATAAAATTGTCAACGTTCTTGTGAGCGATCCCCGCTTCACACTACTTAATTCTGAATTTCACAAACTCTACTGAGATTGGAACATCTTGAACAATTTTGAACCATCTTGAACTCTTAACCGGTTTTGAACCGTGAATAAGGATAGCGATAGCCGGTTTACGGTTGATGGATATCTTACCCGCCAACAGGCTATAGCTCAGAACATTATCCTAAAAGACCGATTTAAAGCGATTAGTTTGATTGGTGGAGTTGATGTTGCCTTTGACAAAAGTTACGCTTATGGTGGATTTGTTGTTTTGTCTTTCCCAGAATTAAAACTCATTGAGCAAGTAACTTCTAAGGTGAAAATTACCTATCCTACATCCCTGGTTTTTTGTTTTTGAGCGAAGAACCAGCAATTGTTGCTGCTTTTAATAAACTTAAACATAAACCGGATATAATCTTATTGGATGGCCAAGGTATTGCTCATCCCCGACGGGCCGGGTTAGCTTGCGCAATCGGAACTACCTTAAACATACCGACTATCGGTTGTGCTAAGACAAGATTGATTGGTGATTATACTGAGCCAGGAAGGTCGAAAGGGTCGTTTTCGAATTTGTTTGATAATGATGAAGTCATTGGTTATGTTTTAAGAACCAAAACTGATACCAAACCACTCTTTGTTTCGCCAGGTCACTTAGTATCATTAGAAACTTCTAAAAAAATTGTTCTTGCCTGTTGTACCAAATATCGAATTCCCGAGCCACTCCGCTATGCCCATACCCTTTCTAAACTAATAAAACCTTACTATCACACTTAGTTAAGTTATTAGACCAAAGCTTAGTAGAGAAGAAGTAACAACCGGTAGGAGTGGTAACCGCGTCACCTTCTCAAGTAAATCGGAATGGAAAGGGTTGGCTCGTTTTAGCTCAGAGCTTTGCAAGTTTTGCTTGACTTCAGGCATTTTCAGTATAAAATTAGGTTTAATGTATTTGGCTATAAAGCGGGCAACCGATATTTGCCTGTCTTTAATTGGAATTTTATTTTTCTTGCCATTCGCAATAATTATCGCTATACTCATCTTTATCGAAAGTGGTCGACCCGCCTTTTACATTCAAAAAAGGGTGGGCAAAAACGGTAAGATCTTTGACCTCTATAAATTCCGTTCGATGGTAAATGGTGCGGAAAGGCATACCGGACCGATTTGGGCGAAAAGAAATGACCCCCGCATCACTTCCATCGGTAGGATGTTGCGGAAAACCCGTTTGGACGAATTTCCCCAACTACTTAATGTTCTTAAAGGTGAAATGAGTTTAGTCGGACCTCGACCCGAACGACCCGAAATCATTGAGTATCTGAAACGGGAAATTCCCGAATACACGCGTCGACTCCAGCTTAAACCAGGCATTACTGGATTGGCTCAAGTGAACCACCATTACGACTCTTGCTTAGACGATGTTAGAAAAAAATTGGCTTGCGATTTTTACTATATGGAAAATCAGAACTTACTGATTGATTTGCAGATTTTCTTGAAGACCGTTGGGGTGGTACTTACCGGACGCGGTGCCCATTGATACCAAACAAAATCTAATGCGAACCCGGACTGTCTCAATAAAAAAGAATAAAAAGGATAAGGTACTAATCACCGGTGGGGCAGGTTTTATCGGCTCCCATCTGGCTCATCTCCTTACGAAGCTAACTTATGAAGTAGTTATTATTGATGACTTATCGACTGGGCGCTTGGAAAATATCCCCAATAACGCCAGATTCTATCAGATTGACATTAAAGACCCAGAAGTAAAGTCGGTCATTATTCAAGAAAAGCCAAAAATTCTTTTCCATTTAGCCGCTTTGACCGATACTACGGTATCGGAAGCAGCGATTCGAGCAGATATTGAGGTTAACCTGATTGGGACGATCAATATATTAGCGGCAGCGAGTGAAGCAAAATGTGAAAAATTTATTTTTACCTCCACCGCTGCTGTCTACGGCAACTGTAATCACCTCCCGATTCCTGAAGTAGCTGCTTTAAGACCGATCTCAGCTTATGGCATTGGTAAATTGGCTTGTGAGAATTACATTGCGCGCTTTTGCGAATTTCATCGTATGGGATTTACAATCCTGCGCTATGCCAATGTCTTTGGACCAAGACAGTTCCCTAAAGGTGGATCCGGGGCGATACCAATCTTTATTAAAAAAATGCTAACAAATCAAACACCAACAATTTATGGGGATGGTAAACAAATCCGAGATTATGTTTATATTGACGATGTCGTATCAGCAACGCTAAAGGCAATGACTAAAGGTAATAATAAGATACTGAATATTTCGAGTGGCAAGGGTACTACTACCCGCCAACTCTATAAACTAATTGCTAATGTCCTTAAATTTAACCAACCACCCGAATTCATTAATACTCGACAATGCGAAATAAAAAAGAGTATTTTGGCAAACAATCTGGCTAAGAAGATATTGAATTGGCATCCCAAGACCGACCTTCTAACCGGTATTAAAAAAACGATTGATTGGTGGCAAAGTCAAAAATGATAGAAATTCAAAAAATCAAGGAATTAGCACCCGGTATAAAACTTATGGAATTATCAGCACCCTTAATTGCCTCAAAAGTTAAACCCGGTCAATTCGTCGTATTACGGATTTATGAAGAAGGAGAAAGGATTCCTTTAACCGTCGCCGATGCCCGAAAAGAAGAAGGGGTTTTGGTTATTGTATTTCAAGAAGTTGGTAAAACAACAAAATTATTAGGGACATTAAAACCCGGCGACCAAATCTTAGATTTGATTGGTCCATTAGGCAAACCAACTGAAATTGAAAATTATGGCACAGTAGTTTGTATCGGTGGTGGCGTTGGAACACCGGAAATCTATCCGGTGGCAAGGGCATTACGCCAAGCCGGCAACAAAGTCATCGCAATCATTGGTGCTCGAAGTAAAAATTTGCTGATTATGGAAGACGAGATGCGCAGTGTCTCGGATGAACTTTATATTACTACTGATGATGGAACCTATGGACGTAAGGGTTTTGTTACTGATGAACTGAAAAGAATTATTGAGAGTGGGATAACGATAAATCGGGTATTTGCGGTTGGGCCCGTAATAATGATGAAAGCAGTTTCTGAGTTAACCCGTCCTTACCAAATACCAACCATCGTAAGTCTTAACCCAATTATGTTAGATGCGACTGGAATGTGTGGGGTCTGTCGGGTCGAAGTGGGTGGTGAAACGAAGTTTGCCTGTGTGGATGGACCTGAATTTGATGGTCATAAGGTGGATTTTGACTTGCTTTTGGCTCGCCAACGCATCTACTTGAAAGAGGAAAAGGAATCTTTGGAACTCTTTCTAAAAGAGCATAAAGGTTGTCAAAATGGCTAAACCGTCTTCGACCAAAACTCCAATGCGAGAACAGCCGCCCAAGGAGCGGATTCATAATTTTGACGAAGTCCCTTATGGTTATACCGAAGAAGAAGCAATCGCAGAAGCAAAGCGTTGCCTAAGTTGTAAAAAACCACCTTGTGTTGGTGGGTGTCCAGTTGAGATTGATATACCAGGATTTATCGCCAAGATTGCTGAAGGTGATTTTAGGGGTGCAATTCGGATTATGAAACAAAAAAATGTTCTGCCGGCAATTTGTGGCCGGGTTTGCCCCCAGGAAGACCAGTGCGAAAAGGTTTGTGTCTTGGGTAAAAAGATGGAACCAGTCGCAATCGGTCGCTTAGAACGATTCATCGCCGATTGGGAAGCAAAACAGGGAACTATGGAAATTCCGGAAAAATTACCACCTACTGGAAAAAAGGTAGCCGTAGTTGGTTCAGGACCAGCTGGTTTAACCGTTGCCGGTGACTTATTAAAACTTGGTCACGAAGTCACAATCTTTGAGGCATTGCATAAACCAGGTGGCGTCTTAATCTATGGTATCCCAGAATTTCGTTTACCAAAAGCAATTGTGATGCGCGAAGTGGAATTCGTAGTTAAGATGGGCGCCAAACTTGTCACCAGTTTTGTCGTTGGAATGACAAAAACCGTTGATGAACTACTCCAAGAATTCGATGCGGTCTTTATTGGCACTGGGGCTGGTTTGCCATGGTTTATGGGTATTCCCGGTGAAAATCTTAATGGCATCTATTCGGCTAACGAATATCTTACGCGTTCCAACCTAATGAAAGCCTACCTTTTCCCTAAATACGATACACCAATCGTTCGGGGTAAAAATGTAGCGGTAATTGGTGGTGGCAATGTGGCAATGGATTCAGCAAGAACAGCATTAAGGCTTGGGGCAGAAAAATCAATCATAATCTATCGCCGTAGTAAAACCGAGATGCCAGCCCGAATTGAAGAGATTCATCACGCTGAAGAAGAAGGCGTAATTTTTCAATTTCTCACCTTACCGGTTCGTTATTTAGGTGAGCAGGGTTGGGTTAAGGAGGTTGAATGCATAAAAATGGAGTTGGGCGAACCTGATGCCTCGGGTCGGCGCCGACCAATACCGATTAAGGGTTCAGAATTCCGAATCCCGGTGGATACAGTGGTTGTGGCAATCGGTCAGAGTCCAAATCCACTAATTCCGAAAACCACCCCAGGGCTTGAAGTTACGAAGCATGGTAATATCATTGCTGATGAAAAGACCGGCAAGACGACAAAAAAGGGAGTATTTGCTGGTGGCGATATCGTTACTGGTGCCGCAACCGTAATTTTGGCGATGGGTGCTGGCCGAATCGCCGCCCGTGCCATTGACGAATATCTAAAAACTGGAATTTGGTAAAAGGAATGAAGATGGAAACCGGTTTCGTTCTAATCAATTGCACCCCAGGTAAAGCCCGAGAAGTCTTTAATAAACTAAAAGAAATTCCAGCCGTTGTCCATGTCGAAATGATTTTAGGCCCCTGGGATATTATGGCAACGATTCAGGGAGCTGATGTCAGTTATATCGGAGTCATCGTCAGTGAAAAAATTCAGAAATTAGAAGGAGTGGAAAAAACTACCACCTGCATTGCGGTTAAATTTGATGAGGCGCAATTAGGTGGTTTAATTTATTAGGAAGGGTTATGATTGCTACTGCTTATATTTTAATCAATGTGGCATCAGGTAAGGCAAGAGCTGTCTATGACCAATTGCAAAAAATTCCCAATGTTACCCATATCAGTGCGGTAACTGGACCTTATGATATCATCGTTACGGTCCAAGGCACTGACTTTAATACCATTGGGCGTCTGGTCTTAGATAAGATTCAAGCGATTGATGGCATTGAAAAGACCCTTACCTGCAATGTCATTGAATTTGAACAATGAAGGTAATCGAATACAGCTAATGTCAGCGAATTCCCCGAATATTAGTCTTATTCGTTGTCATTCGTTCTATTCGTAATCCAATGAAGATTCACGAATATCAGGCTAAGGCAATCTTTGCCGAATATGGTATTCCGGTCGGTAAAGAGAAGGTTGCTACTGACCCAGAAGAAGCTAAAGCAATTGCCCAAGAATTGGGTCTGCCAGTAGTGATTAAGGCACAAGTCAAAGTCGGTGGTAGAGGCAAAGCCGGTGGTATCAAATTGGTCGAAAAAATTGAAGATGTAGCAAGTGTAGCAAATCAAATCCTGCAGATGACAATAAAAGGAATTCCGGTAAAAAAGGTCTTAGTTGCCCAAGCAATTCCGATTGCCCAAGAATATTATCTCGGTATAACTATTGACCGAGCCATAAGAAAACCAGTACTTTTAGCCTCATCAGCTGGCGGCGTTGATATTGAGGAAATAGCCCGAACCGCACCTCAAAAAATAATCAAACAACCAATTGAACCAAGTATTGGGCTTTTACCTTTTCAGACTCGCAACATTGGATTTAAATTATTTGCCGATTCCCAAATAGTCAATGAGTTTAGCGCCATCGCTCAAAAACTCTATCAAATCTTTTGGGATAAAGATTGTAGTTTAGCCGAAATCAACCCCTTAGTCACAATTCGCCAGTCCCAAGCCACCAGTCCCCGCCTTATAGCCCTTGATGCCAAGATTGTCTTTGACGACAATGGTTTATTTCTCCATCCCGAACTCGCCGATTTACAAGACCCGACTGGTGAGGAACCTAATGAATTGGAAGCTAAAAAGGCTGGTTTATCCTATGTCAAACTTGAAGGGAATGTCGGCTGTGTTGTCAATGGTGCGGGTTTGGCAATGGCGACAATGGATTTAATTAAAAGATTTGGCGGTGAACCAGCCAATTTTTTAGATATTGGTGGTTCCTCAAGTCCAGAAAAGATGATTACCGCAATGAAAATTATTTTATCAGATAAGAATGTGAAGGCGATTCTAATTAATATCTTTGGCGGCATTACCCGGTGCGATGATGTCGCCCAGGGTTTGCTTGCCGCTTTAAAAGAGTCAAAAATAGCAGTGCCGATTGTTGCCCGGCTGACCGGAACCAATGAAGCCGAAGCACATAAGATACTAAATGGTTCACAAGTTATCCCGGCTAAAGATATGGCGGAAGCGGTGCAGAAGGCAGTGGCATTGGCAAAATAATGAGCATTTTGGTCAATCAGGATACCAAGGTAATTGTTCAAGGGATTACAGGCAGAGATGGTGCATTTCACGCCCGCTCAATGCTGGAATATGGCACCAAAGTTGTCGCTGGAGTAACCCCAGGCAAAGCCGGCCAGGATGTTAATGGCATACCAGTTTTCAATAGCGTAATAGAAGCCAAAAAGGCAACCGGGGGAAACACCTCAATCATCTTTGTGCCAGCCCGTTTTGCCATTGATGCAATCTACGAAGCGGTTGATGCTAAGTTGGATTTAGTTGTCTGTGTTACCGAAGGTATCCCAACCTTGGCAATGATAAAACTGATGGACTATCTAAAAGATAAGAAGACGCGCCTAATTGGTCCAAATTCACCGGGTCTAATCTCACCCGGCGAGGCAAAGGTTGGGATTATGCCTGGTGCGGTTTTTAAAAAAGGCAAGGTTGGTGTCGTTTCCCGTTCTGGTACTTTGACCTACGAAATTGCTCATCATATCACCCAAGCCGGCTATGGCGAATCAACGGTGATTGGGATTGGTGGTGACCTAATTATTGGCACCAATTTCATTGACTGTTTAAAACTCTTCAACGCTGACCCGCAGACCGAAGCGATTGTGATTGTCGGTGAGATTGGTGGAACTGATGAAGAAGAGGCGGCAAAATTTGTTCAGCGGAAGATAAAAAAGCCCGTGTTTGGCTTCATTGCTGGTCAAACCGCACCAGCTGATAAAAGAATGGGGCATGCTGGAGCAATTATTGCTGGTGGCAAAGGCACGGCTAAAGAGAAAATTTTGGCATTTGAAGAAGCAGGAATTGAAGTAATTTACGAACCCGCCGAAATCGCACAAAAACTCAAAACCAAACTCGCCTAAATAAAAGTTTTATAGTCCTCCTTTCGCTTTTTCTTGACCGAGCAAAAAATCTTATTAGACTTTAGCGATGCCAGTCCTAAATCGTTCAACTAACTCGGCAAGTCTAAATGAATTGATTAAAGTACTAAAAAAATTACGGAAGAAATGTCCCTGGGATAAAAAACAAACTTTAGCTTCGGTCCGACCCTTGATTATCAGTGAAGCATTTGAATTAGATGCCGCAATTAGAGAAAGAAATAATAAAAAGATTACTGAAGAGTTGGGCGACCTACTTTTTCTGATTTTATTTGTCACAAGATTATTGGCGGAAAAGAGAAAAACCAATCTATCCCGAATTATCAAGCAGGTAAAGGATAAACTGATCTTACGCCATCCCCATGTATTCAAAAAAGTGAAAGTTAAGGATGTCTCAGAAGTGTTGAGCAATTGGGAACGCATCAAACAGCAAGAAAAAGGGACTTCGATATTAGCTGGCATTCCCAATAATCTGCCGGCTTTACACAAAGCCCAGTTGGTTCAGGAGCGGGTGAAAAGGGTTGGCTTTGATTGGCCCGATTATAAAGGGGTGCTGGAAAAGATTGAAGAAGAACTTGCTGAGCTGAGAGCTGAAATTAAAAGGAAACAAAAACGAAAAGCCCAAGAAGAATTTGGTGATTTGTTATTTGCATTAGTAAACTTGACCCGACACCTTGACATTGATGCTGAAGTGGCTTTAAATCAATCCACGGATAAGTTTATCAAGCGGTTCCAAAAATTAGAGAAAGATTTCGCGAAAAATAAAAAAGACTTAACCAAATCATCGCTAACTGAGATGGACAAAGTCTGGGAACGGGTCAAAAGAAAGCAATAAGCAAAATGCCTAAGAAAACCGATCTCTTGACTTTATCATTTATTTAGTTATAATAGTAAAAATAATAGAGGGCAGATAAAAAGGGGAATAGGGATGACAAACCGATTTGAGAGGGGAGTCAAAACTTTAACAAAATTAGAAATAGGTACAACCTAAAGTAGCGGGTAATTTTTCGATGGAAGGTTTTTTATTTATGAGAACAAGAAACCCCAAACTTCTCTATATTTTTGATTTTCTTTTCAGTTAGGATAGAAAATGATTTCCGATCAAAATTATTTTGTTGTAACGATTGAGGACAATACAAACCTCGCTTTACCAACCGAATCAGTCATTGGCATCTATCCTTGTCCAAAGTTGTTTTCGCTGCCATTTAGTCCAGCCAATATCTTAGGCATTGGTGTTGTGGCTGGGCAAGCGGTCCCAGTCGTGAATATAACTAAAAAATCATTATCAATCGAAGTGACAGCACAAAAAAAACCCTTACTATTAATTTTGAAAAATAAACTGGAGCGATTTGGCATTTTAATTGATAAGGTAGTAGGTTTAAAACATTTCCCCAACGACAGGATAAAGCCGGTTAACCCTTTAGAAAATCTACCGGCTAATCTAAACCTGCCGGGTTCCATCAAGTCGCAAAAACTTCAAGTTTTTGAAAATAACGGAACAACGATTTGGCTTTTAGACCCAAAAGAAATGGTTTGGGTTGAAGTATGAGGAGGGCACAATGATGCTGATAAAAATCTATTCGGTGTTTCGATTTTTGGTTACCATTTTGTTTTTCTTTGCCTTAGGGTGGTATGGATTAACTTTCCTTAAAAAGCTACCAGCTAATGCCATCAACGATTTGACACCGGTCGAGGAACTGATTCGAATCTTAAAGGACGAACAGATATTCTTAGAAAAGTATCGGCTATTTGGTCAGAAAGTCCTGCTTGATTCGTTAGCAAAATATCTAACAGCGGCGGAAAACAAAACTAATGGAGTGGTCCGCAAAATTCAACCCAACCAGGAAGTTATTGATACACTCGCCCATTCAATCAAACGACAAAAAGATATTATCAAAAATCTTTTGGAAATTCACCGCGAAGAAGACCTAAGCAAATCAGCCGTTGCCGGCATCGGTAATCTGCGAAGCGAATTAGCCAATACAGTAGCTTTGGCAATTAATATTAGGGAATTGACCTTGGAGAAAATTGAGGGCCGGAATGATAAATTTCGACACCGACTTAAATTTTATTGGTTATTAGCGATTGGCATCACTTTGGGGCTTTGGCTTGTGGAACTGATTTTGCTTTTGCTTGTTCTTAAAAAACAACAAATTTCAAAACCGGTGGAAATGAACCTGCCCACCCATAGTGGCTTATCCGAACAACTTGTTCAAGAACCAATTCGAACCCAAGCCGAAACTAAACAAGATACTCGGTTATTGCAAATCAAATTCCAAAAGATTGAAGATACTATTTCTGACCTGGAAGAAAGGATTTCCCTTATGGCATTCAATGCTTTATTAGAAGCGGCTCGGGCTGGTGAGGCCGGCAGAGGATTTCAAGTTATCGCCGAAGAAATGAGACGCTTAACTGACTACGCAATGAACCAAAAAAATGAGATAAAAAAACTCTTGGCAGAGATTTCTCAATCAGTGGGTTAAATGTCCAGCCTGCTCAAAGCGAAACAACTCATTTTACTCTTGCAAGACGGTTTTCGAGCATTAGGCGATTTGCCACCGACGCCCAATTTAATAAATACTTTGAAGACCGAACTTCAGCAGTTGAGTGATGCGATAAATGATTTAAATTTACCCGGACTTAAAATTTTAATAGAAAAACTGACAACCCTTCTTGAAGGAATTCCGCTTACGGAATTAGACCAGTTTTCCTCGCCGATTTACTCCCAGGAAAATGTTCAGATTATGCTCGAAACCCTCTATTTGATTTCCAATCACCTTGTCTCGGCAACTGAGCACACTAATATTAATATTCAAGATTTGGCATCGGTATTAGATATGCTCCATCAACAGAAAAGTGCCGAAATTAAACTGAGGACAGAAAGCCAACATATCGCGATGCAAAATGCGCCACAACCGGTAATTGAAAGTAATTCCTTCACTCCCGACGCTGTAACCGATACGATAGCAGAAAAGGCAGAAAAAAGTAGCGTTGAGATTTGTTCTCGGCAAGAAGAGTTTACCTCGTTTCACTCAGCACACGCTACTGAACCCCACTTGATTTTTCGTGTTAATGGTAGATTTTTTGCAATTCTTTATTCCGAAGTCGAAAAGGTAGTAAAACTATCATTGGCTGATTTAAAATTAGTGGCGAATGAGATTACGGCTATGCTTGATGGTAAGCAGATTGTGTTCTATGATTCTATTCCCTTATCCGATTCAAACAACCCTTTGCCCAATGAATCGGAAGAAAATTTGACCAAAGAGAATGAAACAAAAGAGACCTTTTTGGCATTAATCCTAAACACGGGCAAGGAAAAAATTGGTATTTTGGTTGATGAGATTTACGATTTTCGAGGTCTAAAGGTAGAAAAATTCCAATCTATTCTGGGAAAGATAAGAGGAATTAAAGGGGTGGCGGTGGTGGACTGCCTAAATAAACAGCTTGTGTCTACTAATCGCTGGGCAATACCACAACCACTGGTAGTGTTTGTTTTAGCACCTGATGAACTTTATCCGCTTTATCAAAACTTACCAAGTTCATAAAAATTTAACAATTGATTTTTAGTTAACCTTAAAGTATTATAATTTAAATGGCAATTTGTTTTAACAATTTGGGTCGGCAAAAGCGCAGTTTAATAATATCCCTCGCTCTTAACTTGGTATTTGCCTTAGGACAATTTATCGCCGGGCTTTACGCTAATAGTTTGACTCTGATTTCATCCAGTTTGCATGATTTCTTCGATTCATTAGCCCTAACTTTGGCTTATATCGGTCTGCGGGTAGCGCAGCTGAACCCCAATCATAAGCGGACATTTGGTTATAAGAAGATTCGTATTCTTATTGCCTTCCTAAATGCCTTCGTTTTAGCAGTCCTGACGGTTATCGTTTTGCGGACCGCCTTTTTGCGAATTATCCACCCCGAAAAAGTTCGAGAAGATGTCCTTTGGAGTGTAGCGATTGTAGGTATAATCGTCAATGGCATAGCGATAGCGCAATTGTATCGAGACCGTACCAGTATCAGTATCCGAACCGCAATGTTACATCTATTGGATGACTTCTTAGGCTGGATTGCGGTCCTTGCTGGTGGTTTGATACTGCGCTTCACTCACTGGTATTTAATTGACCCAATTCTGGCAATCATCATTGCCGGTTATGTAATTTATGGTGCGTATAAGATTTTACGGGAGTCGGCAAGCATCCTGATTGATAGTACACCAAAAGATTTAAAATTTGATGATGTTCGCCAGTTTGTTTTAAGTTTTAAGGATATTTTAGATTTACACGACCTTCATATTTGGACCTTGGGCGAAGGGGAAAGAGCCTTAATGGCTCATATTGTGGTTAGTGATAATTTAATCAGTTCTTACCATAAGTTATTAACCGAATTGGAATGTGGACTAAAGCAAAGGTTTCAAATCACCCATGTGACATTAGAATTAGAATGTGATAAATGTAAATCTGGTGAAAAAATCTGTAATTTTTCCGAAAGATAAACTACAGAAAAGTTTATCTTTGGTCTGTTAGGTCTAATTTCATTTTTAGTGATAAATTCGTCAAACCTCAGGATAGGTTTTGTGCCAGGAAAATTGAGATATACTTTGACCTAAAATTAACCAAATTTTTTATCTATCTATTTGATTTCTTTGGATGTTACATTAAATTTCGCTTTAAGATAGTATCGCTTGCCCCGAATTGGATTTGGGATTCAAAGGGCAAAACCCTTTTGTCTGGGTTTAGAGGTTAAGTTATTGATTTTGAGAACCTTTTGTCCTATTGACATATCATAAGGGGCTAGCCCCTGGCTACCCCCTATACTGTATAAGGAGCAGTCTCGGGGTTAGGTCTAAAGGTAACCTGGTTATTGGGCACAGAGGAAGCCGAGGGATTAAATTCGAATTTCGGTTCGTAAGTTTCTTGTCTACCTGGTTAGAGGAGGGATTTTAAGGTTATTTCAGAGGTGGGGAGGTGGGTAAGGTTGGGCATTGGGTCGAAGATTACTTTGTAGCCCACTTCCGACACAACCTCCTATATGGCTTATTCCAATAATAGCCGGCACTAAAAGACTGACCTCCTCAATATGTTTAGAGTTATGGATTATGCCATAATCTATTTTACCGGTATCACGCAGATAAATCTAAACGGTTCTTTGCCATCGTTAATATAACTATGGGGTTCACCTACCGGTACAAAAATCGCATCGCCTTTTTTAACCCGAAATTCTTTTTCACCTGCGGTCACTTTTGCCGAACCTTGTAAGACAAAGATTTCGTGTTGTTCAAAATTATGGGTATGAGTTGGAATTGCACCGCCGGGGGCAATTTCGAAAAGCCGCATCGCATAACCACTTGCCCCGTCTTTTCTCAAGATAGTTATCAGGTCCAAGAATATAATCTATATGGGGCTGAAGTTTGAATAATTCCTCGCCTTCAAGTTGGGCGACACAGCCAACGACAGCTATCTTTAAGCCACATTTTTTCTTAA
>JBDRUX010000027.1:0-25814 GCA_039801565.1 Caldifarciminota bacterium | reverse complement strand
CTTGCCAATGTAAAAAGCCAGTCCAACCAATTCAGGCATTGGGTCGAGTCTTAAGCATTGACTTTGGTCAAACACGGGTTGGCTTAGCCATCTCCGATGAGACCCAGACCATCGCCCAAGGACTTACTACGCTCAGTTACAAAAACGAGCAAGAGTTAATCACCGCATTGCAAAAAATCGTTAGGGAAAATGCCGTGAGTGAGATTGTGATTGGCAATCCGATTAGCCTGGCTGGCAAGAAGACAAAAAGAAGTGTGGCGGTAGAAAATTTTAAGGACCATCTGGGCAAGGTAATGACCATTCCTATTCAATTGTTCGACGAGCGATTAACTAGCCAACTCAGTGCCCGAATCCTTTCTGAATACCAAATGCGGAATGCGGAAAACGGTAAACGGAAAGCAATCATTGATAAATTATCGGCGACAATTATTCTTGAAGACTATCTGGCTAAGAAACGAAACCGGGTGTAGAATGTTGTTAGTTATTGGTTTTTAGATGTCAGTCAAAAACTCGCCACGGGCGAAAACTCTTTGAACGATTCTGAACTAATGATAAGAATCAACAACCAATAACTGAAAAATCTCGTTAGGTGTTAGACAAAAAATCAAAACCAATAAATGAGAGATTTGGCTATTGGTCATTACCGATTGGATTTCTCCTTGCCACAATCCTATTTGCCGGCATAACCGTTCTGGCTAATTGGCTTCAGTCCCCAAACCAAATCCATCAGTTTATCTTATATAAGAATGAACCGGTTCGCATCACTGCCTTCCGTCTCAAAGAAGCGGGAATTATTGACAATCCAATACGCTTTATCCTTTTCGCCAAACTTTTTGGCTACGAACGGAAACTGAAGAGTGGCAAATACAATTTGGCTACTGACCTTGATGAATTACTCACCTTAAAGATACTAACCAAAGGCGGTAAGAGCAAAACATTAATTACAATCCCTGAAGGCAAGACCTTAAAACAAATCGCCGAAATTTTAGAACAACAAGGCATTTGTTCTAAACCGGACCTTCTTAGGCAAGCAGCAAACGAAAGTTTCTTATTTAATTTTGGTATTAAAGCAAAAAGTGCCGAGGGGTATCTTTTTCCTGATACTTATGAATTTGAAATTCAAAGTGAGCCCGAGCAAGTCTTGACGCGGATGATAAAGCGATTCTTTTCGGTTTATAATTCTTTATTAGCCCCCAAAACCAACCTTTCTGTAGCGCTGTCATTACACGAGATTGTGACACTGGCGTCAATCGTTGAGGCAGAAGCGAAATTAGATGATGAACGCCCAATTATCGCTTCAGTCTTTCTAAATCGGCTAAAAAGAAAACTACCCTTACAATCCTGTGCTACGGTTGAGTATATTTTAAAAGAACGCAAGCCTCGTCTTTCGGTTGCCGATTTAAAAATTGAATCTCCTTATAATACTTATTTAAATCCTGGTTTGCCGCCGGGTCCGATTTGTAATCCGGGCAAAAATTCTTTGCAAGCGGTCTTAGCCCCGGCCAAGACGGACTATTTATTTTTCGTCAGTCGGGGTGATGGTTCGCACCAATTTTCCAAAACCAGCCAAGAGCACCAGCTTGCTATTCGCCGCTATCGGTAAAAAACAACGATTGACAATAAATTTTTTTAGTGGTACCATTCGCTATGATTTTTACAATTGATATTACAACCCATCGGCGAACCGAACTGATTGACATAACCGAATCGGTAAGAAATGTCATTAAAAAAAGTGGGGTTCGGTCCGGAGCTTGTATTATTTATATTCCCCATACGACCGCAGCCGTTACGATTAACGAAAATTATGACCCAAGTGTCTGTGAAGATATTGTCGCAACCTTAAATAGACTTGTGCCGCATAATAGTCATTACGCCCATACCGAAGGCAATGCCGATGCCCATATCAAAGCAGCAATAATCGGTTCTTCCCGAACCGTTTTCTTCGAGGAAGGTAAAATCGGCTTTGGTACTTGGCAGGGTATTTTCTTTTGCGAATTTGACGGTCCGCGAAAAAGAAAAGTTTTAGTTAAAGTCCTGGCTGATTAACACGCTTAAACTTTTGAACTATTTAAACGATTTGAACTATTTTCTCACCTGCTTCGCACTAATATTTACCCGAGCGTAATCGGTTCGCCTTAGGACTAATGACAATACTATCTCTTAGAACATATTGACCACCCCAAGGGTCTTTCGGCAAATATTTTAAATAACCAGCCTTCACCAAATCGTAGAGGCTGGTGGGTTTTTTCTTAAATGTTGCTCGATACTTATTTACTAATGATTGCAAAAAAACAATATCTTCGTCAGCTTGCAGTAACTGCAGATTTCGCTCGGCTAAGTTTTTGATTGCTTGATTATTAGTCCGGTTGTAGATATCAATCCAAATCTGCCGGCTGACTTCAGTCTTGCCGCCACGCTGGTAAGCAAACGCCGACATCCGTTCTAAGACATTCCAAGCATTGGGTAGTTTCGAGGCAACCAGAAAGTAGTAACCAGCGGCATCATAGTCATCAAGGCGGGAGTAATAAATGAATCCAATATCGAAAGGAATCTGCCAATGGAGCGGATTCTCTCTTGCTCCTTTGCGTAACAATGCGATAGCTTCCTTGGGTTGACGAGCATCCCAAGCCATAATGATAGAACCAAAGTGATAGGCAGCAATAAAACGAGGGTCGAGTTGCGTCAGAATTTCAAAGATATGCCCCAACCACTCAAACTTACGGTCAGTCATTAAATGATGCCCATAATATTGAATGGCTCGTAACCAAACCAAATCCGCACCCAGATCTTGATACTCAATCAGCACTGGTCGGAGAAACTTCCCGGATGGAAAATACATCATCTCTTCCACCAATCTTTCCCGTAAGGTTCGACGATAGGTCTTCTCAATACGTTGCTGAAGGAAGTAAAGCAGAAACCAACCTAAGACCAAAAGGAATAATAAAGTTAAAATCAGATACCTTCGAGACATAACCATAACCAACCTATTACACCTTTTAGAAATCTTTTCTCTGAAAAATTAGCGCCGCAAAACAAAGGACCAAAGCTGAATAGATTAAGGCATAAAGAATTGAAAGAAGAATCGTTGCTGGATTGATTATAGCATTATGGATAACTAAATTTCGGATATTGAAATTGGCTAAATTCGGCAACAGATAGTAGAAAAAGTTAGCGAGCGCCTTGACCACAACTGATGGTGAAATCTGGGCGAGCGCCTTCAAGTCACGCGTGAAATTGCTAATGAAATAAACAACAAAAGTAATTAAAGAAGCAGTAATCGGAGTAGCAATACTGGAAAAAAAGAGGGCTAAAGCGATGATGATTAGTACCTCAAAAAAAGTCATCAGAATTGGTAACAGAAGCGATAAAGTTGCTTCGGTGTTCGTTAAAGAAAGCATTAAATAATAACCACCGGTCATTATCGTTATTGTAAAGAATATCACAAGCACCAGCCCCAAGTATTTACCGATAATGAATTGATAACGAGTAACCGGTTTGGCAAGCATTATATAAATCGTTCGCTTCTCAACTTCTTTATAGACCAGTTTACCACCAATTAGAATTGTGGTTAAGACCGCAGTAAGAGTTATAGTGGCTAAACCCAAATCTTTAATTATTTTTGCCTCTTCACCTAAGGCTAAAGGTTTAATAATCTTCGCTGAGCCAATCGCAATAAAACCAATTACTAATAGTACCAGTAAGATTCGGTCACGGATTGCCTCTTTAAAGGTATTCTCCACAATCGCCAAAATTTTCATTTTTTTGACTCTTTGGCCACTTCACGAATGAAATGTTCTTCTAAGGTTTTGCGCCGTGGTAAAAAGGAAACAAGTTTACCACCACAAGCCTGGGCTTTTGCTAATAAAAAATAGGCTTCTTCCTCTTGTGAGACATAGAAGGTTACTTTGTCTTCCGCAATATAAGTCTTCCAGGCATTTCGCTGGAATTGGGCGATAGCGTCTGGTTTTAGCCCTTTTATTGTCACTTCAATATTCTCAAATGATTCGTTAAGAATTTCATTCAATACCCCCACCGTAATCAATTTACCATTGATCAGAATTCCGACTCTGGAGCAGAGCATCTCGACATCGGATAGGATGTGGGTGGAAAAGAAAATAGTCTTGCCTTGTTCTTTTAATCCAATTATCACATCCCGGATTTCTTTTCGGCCGATTGGGTCAAGTCCGCCCATCGGTTCGTCTAAAATAACTAATTCGGGGTCAGCAAGCAAAGCCTGGGCAATGCCGATTCGTTGTAACATACCGCGGGAAAAATGGCGCAGTTGCACTTTGCGGGCAGTGGTTAATCCTACTACGGTAAGAATTGAATCAATTGCAATCTTCTGATTCTTTAAGCCTTGTAACTGGGCGCAAAAACTCAAAAATTCTTCAGCAGTGAGGTGGTCATAGAAATAAGGAGCTTCGGGTAGAAAACCAATCCGGCGTCGCGTCTTAGCCGAGGTCGGCGTTGCCTCTAACACCAAAGCCTTACCCGAACTTGGTTTCGTCAGTCCCAAAAGAATTTTGATGGTTGTGGTTTTACCAGCGCCATTAGGACCTAAAAAACCAAAGATTTCGCCTACCTTCACCTCTAAGTTTAAATTGTCTAAGGCCCGGATTTTTTTAGTAAAAAAACCCGTGTAATAGTGTTTACACAGGTTTTCGGTTTTAATGGCTAATTCCATCCCAGATTAAATATATTATACCAATAAAAAAATCAAAAGTCAACCAAATTGGCAAAACTCGGCAAGAAAAATTGGCTAATCTTCAGTTTGGTAATTCCGCCACCGCGTTTATCAACCCGGCGATTATTCCCGAATTTTTAAAATTAACTTCTTTTCTAATTCGTAAAGGTTGAAGCGGACTTTTTTAAAAAAGGGAGCCAGCGTAGTTGTGTTTTGATTAATTTTGCTAATTTCTTCTAAGACCCTTGCTGCTTCCTCGGAACGTTTCAGATTTGCCAAAAGCACATCGGTTAACCCTTTTCGTTTTATTCTATCAAATTGACCGGTCCGTCCCAAATCGGTCTCGGCTTTTCGAGCCATAATGACCCCTAACCGGTATGCTTTTAACTTCTTGGTAAAAAGATTATGGAGATTGCGGATTTGGGTTAAAAGTTTCTTATCCTCGATGGCAAAGCGCACAATCTCTTCGGTTACTCTCAGCCCTTCAGTTAACCGATTGATGTTGACATCGATGATACGATTCACTAAATCTTCGGCTTTGGGTTTTTTCACCGAAAGTTAACGGACGATTATTACCTTATGGCAGATAGGCTGGAAGAAATTATCGGTGGTAATGAAATAAACGCCACTTGGTAGTGCATTAAACGGCGCTTGGATTTTTTGGCCCGCGCTTGTCCAGAGAGTATATTTCTTACCTTTGAATTGAATGTTTGGAAAATTGGCTTTTGGTTTACCAAAATTCTCAATCAGTCCGACACCACCATTTTGGGTATAAAGGATAGTCCCTGCCATTCCGACTATCCAACCGCGATTTTCGTCCCAAAAGAATATTTCATCTAAATAATTATTAGTTGGGCAGGTTTGCTGAATCCAGGTATCACCATAATTGGGTGAAAAAACGATTGTGCCGGATTGACCACAGACCCAGATGCGATTCCCCTTCACCTCAACCGCCTTTAATGTTCCACTACTAACTTGCCAGGATTGAACATTGTTGCCAAAATCACTAATCCGATAAATCTTACCGTTGGCACCAGCCACCCATATTTCGGTACCACTGACGCACTTTAGACCATAGAGGTCAGAGCCGGCAATATTCAACCGGGTCCAATTATTTCCGCCGTTAGAAGTCTTATAGACCCAACCATTTTGTCCACAGGCCCAACCGGTATCTGGGTTAACAAATTCGATGTCAAAGATATAAAGGGTTGTCCCGGAATTTTGAGGGGACCAAGTGATTCCGCCATCGGAAGTATGACAGATTATGCCACCTTGACCGGTAATCCAACCATTATCGGTATCAGGAAAGCAGACGCCGTAGAGATTAAAGTTTAAACCACAACTGAGCAAAAACCAGTTTTCGCCGCCATCGGTAGTCTTGAGAATTGTTCCAGCCTCACCCACCGCATAACCAATTCGAGAATCAGCAAACCACATATCATCAATCCAATTATTGGTTACTCCACTTCTATCCTGCCAGTTTGCACCGGCATCGGTCGTTCGAATGAGAAAGCCAAAGTTACCACAAGCACAGCCAATACTCTCACTAACAAACCAGATATCAAAAAGATTCCTATCGGTTCGGGGTGAAATTTGTCGTTGCCAACTTAAAGCATAATTGAAGATTATGATTGGAAAGATAAAAAAGCGGCATACTTCATAAAGAAGTTTTGCCCCTTTGAAATCCCAAAAGAATTCTTTTTTAAGAATGGGCAGTTTGAGGAATTTTCGCTCAACTAACATTATTCTTTTTGCCACCATTAAGTTATTTTAGATAAGATTTATTCCTTGTCAATGCGTTGCGAGGTGTCGTTTTAAAGACTCTTAAACTAAAGACCTGTTCATTGCTAAAACAGTTTTAGTTTATCGAAAATAAGGGTAACCGGATTTGTTATCCTAATTGCCTACCCCGATGAGTCACTTTCGGATAAATAGCAAAATTTTTCGGTCTTTTTTCTTTTAAATTATGACTTCAAATTTAAAAATGAAGTTATTCACGAAATCATAATTTGTCCTTTTCTAAAATTAGTTTTTATCAGGGTTTAGCCATTTATTTCATAATTACTATCCATTTCTTCCAAGTCTGGTCCAGTATATCAATTACAACAAAATAGGTACCGGCCGCAAGGGTCTTGGTTTCAATCTTGGTCTGGTGCTGACCCACCATCATCTCGCACTCCAGCACATTCCTAACTAATCTTCCTAACGCATCATAAAGGGCAATCCTTACTCTACCCGGATTGTTCACCTGATAGTGTACAGTAAATGCACCTTTTGCTGGATTAGGAGAGACTGCTACCAGATTTGGTAGCGATGCTGATTTATGTTCGTTAACCGCGGTCAGTAACCACTGGGCATCAAATTTGAGTTTGTATACGGGTGAATGATAATCAACCCAGGCAACATAAGGCTCGCCATTGCGCACGCCGATTGCGGGTAAATCCCAATCACTCCAGTTGTTGCCAGAGCTAAAGTAAACCGGTGATGACCAAGGTGAAGATATGCTGTCATACCTTGCCTTCTGGTATATCATACTACCATCTTGGTCACGGAATGCTACGTGATAATATCCTAAGGTATCATCAACCACAAGATCTTGAGGCACATTAGTTGCATAGGATGAAGTGTAGATATGTCCGCTATTCCAAGTATTGCCACCGTTGGTACTGAAGAAATAACATAAATGAGCCTTGTCGGTACCTAAGGTATCCTTTCTCACAAAGGTGATTACCGCTGAAGGGTGGCCACCATGGGTCATCTGCAAACAAGGAAAACCGTCATAGCAATTTACCGGCGAAGTAAACTGTATGGTTGGACGCCAAAAGCCCGGCATACCATTTAGTGTGTTTTTTCTAAACCTAATTTCTCTTACCGTAGCAGTGTTATCTAAATATTGCCAGGCAACGCCAACCGACATTGATTCAGGCGGGGTGGAAAACCAGCCGAAGGCACAACTCGGATTTAAATAGTCGGCAGTTGCACTTCCGGGACAAATAATTTGCCGGTCAGTCCAGGTTAGACCATAATTTGCCGAGCGAATAAAGGCAATTGAATCACCGCTCACAAAGGCACAAAAAAGCCATGGGCTATTGAGATGTGCCGGATTACTGGTACAAAGACTCGGGTCTTTCTCCGTTACTCCGGAAATTATGGAAATATCTCTGTATAATCCAGAAGACAAAGCCAGATTACGACGATAAGCACGGATGTTTCTTTCATTTGCTATCGTGTCCCAATTTTCAAATGCAACATACAGAAATTCTGAGTCTTGGGCAGTAAAGACGGTCATCGAAGGGTTGAACACATTTCCCTGACTTATACTCCACCACAAGTATTGACTCCAGTTCATACCATCAAGGGAGCGATAGACCTTTATCCCATAGCGTGTGGTATCTTCAAAAAACTTGCCTGATACTGCAACAAAAACTTCACCATTGGAGCGTCGGGTTGCAACTGAGATTGCCTGATAATCTCTGGCGCTATCAATCACAACATCCGGGTCAATCCAAAAAGGACCTTGCCCAAACATTATCGCCATTAAGACGATTAAGCTTAATATTATTTTTTGTCGATTATACATTTTTACCTCCTTTCCCCCTCTTTCTCTTCTTTCTACAAAAGTGAAGTGAAAAAAAGGGTCTTATGATTTTTTATTTCCTTGTCCTCTTAACTTCTTTTTTTTCATTATCGCTCAGTTTTTCCTTTGCCATCACCTCCTTTCTTAAGTTTGGCGTTCGGCATTTCCAAAATAAGTTCGGTATTGCAATCAAATGCCGAACACCGTTGATAATTTTTTTATCTACAATGTAAAGGCAATACTGTAGGTTCACTATCCTCCTAAGATTCGGTAATCGTTTAGTTTCGTCAAAAGGCCCATAGTAACCAAGATCCAATTGTAAATTTAACTCAATATTTTTAAAAGTCAATAGGCATTGCCAGCATTTACAGACCCGATACTCATCTGATAAAACCACAGATGCTACTTAGAGAGTCCGCCGAGCAAAAATTAACCACGGATGAACACAGATAAACCCGAATAGAAGCATAAGAAAAGAAGACTTTCTTAACGAGGCAAATAAAGAATATCGGCGTTAATTTGCGTGTATCCGCGGTTAATACTATGACCGCTCGCCGGATTAAATAAAATTGACCGGAAATAATCCATAAACCTCATAGAGAAGATTTGGCATTCCTTTGCAAAATCAATTGGTATATGGAAACTTGTCCTGACGAAATGCTTTAAGCTTTTTAGTCATTTCCTGAGAAAAACCAACCTCACAAAAGGTTAGTAAAACTAACACCAAAATCGAGCCAAATTTTCTCTTAACTATTTGATATTGGGGACAAACCACATATCATCCAGCCAAGCATTGGTCACGCCGCTGCGGTCTTGCCAATTCATCCCAGCAGCAGTCGTTCGTATTAGAAAACCAAAATTACCACAAGCGCAACCAATACTTTCATTGACAAACCAGATATCAAAAAGATTACGGTCAGTGCGCGGCGCGGTTTGTAGTTGCCAGCCCTGATTATAAGCGATGGAATAGATTAGGCAAAAAATAACCAAAGATAAAATTATTGAATTCAAGCGAATTTTATTCTGCCGCTGCGTTGACAGTACCTCGGGTTGTTTTATTCAATTTCCAGGCAAAAAATGTTGACACCACAATGGTGGAAATTTTAAACTATCTATTAACCGAGGCATTAATATCCAATTACAACTACGATGTTTTAAGAATGGCACCTACCGTGATTGCCTTATCTTCTTTTGCTGCTGCTTGTTCAGCAAAATCCTACAACGCCCAATTTGCAATCACCGGTTCTTTTATCGAGATTAAAGCGAAAGGGATTATTTCCTTTCAACTAATTGATGCCGATTCGCAAAAAGTTGTGTTCGCTGACCGAACCACGATTTTATCCTATGATGATATACCTACCATTGCCGAAAGGATTGCCTATTCGCTTGCCAAACGGGTACCATTTACTCAAACCTTAGCCCCGACCAAGATTACCGAAGCCGAAAAACCTTCGCCCTTGCGGCTGCGTAAACCCCTAACAACTTTTCTACTAAACACCGGCTATCTCTATGCCTATCGAGAAAATAAATCCTTAGACCTTTTCAATTTAAATCTTGGACTATACTTTGACCTACCCGATTATTTTATTCTGACTCAGATGGGTTTAATGCGGGGTGTAAATTCCGAAGCCGATTTGAATTTTGACATCAATGGCTATCGTTATTTAAGCGAAAAGAACTTCGCGCCAATCATCGGGGCTGGCATCGGAATAACAAGATATAGTTTTAAAGGCAAAGACGGCATTACTGAATACGATGACGGTCTTCACTTAAATACCGGTATTGGTTTCATTGGCTTAAGAAATTACTACTTAAAACTCTATGGCATGTTGCAAGGGAATCTCGCCTTTACCAAAACTTGGGGCACCGTGCCGGGCATACGAATTCTCTTTGGTTTCACTTCACCCAGTATTGGACCCGGTGGCGACATTGAGGCTGACCCAAGTTGTATCGGCTTGACCATCGGTGGCTTTTTCTTATTAGGACTGTTAGTTGCTTTGTCATCATAAGGATTTTAACCGATAACTTAACTTGACCCTAATCTTTAGCTTGTTGATTTTATGCAACTCGGTATTCGCTTTTATTTTATCGGAAAGCATTGGCGAAGCGATTGATTGGGAAGAAGCGAAGACTTATAAATTATTTCAGAATGTTAAGGGCTTTAAGGAGGCAAAATTTGCAAGGATTGATATTGGTAAATATGAATTGTTAATCATACTGGAAGACGACAGTTTAAGGATTCCTTTTAAAGCCGAACCAATCTTAGCGCTTAAAGACTATCTGGCGAATTTTGAAGAGATTGAAAATTCAATGGTTGAGCGCAAGGTATTTGAAAAACGAAACAGTATTGTTGGCTACGACATTTTTGGAATTCCCTGCACCGACGCCGAAATAAAAGAAGCAATGGTTAATAAGGAACGGATTGGTTGTATCTTAGGCGGAAGCACGCTCGGGCTCTTTTTCGGTTCACTTTTGGGCTGGACGAATGCTGTTGAGTATGTTGAGCATGGTAAGTGCGGCGATATTTATCAAGTGAATAAACCGCTCTTTTTAGCCTATTCGTTAGCTGGCGGTGGGGTTGGAAGCGGCATCGGCTATTTTGCTGGAACAACCGGTGATTATGCCAAAGCGAAAGAGTTGGTAAAGATGCGTGGGTTTGCCTACTTTAATGGTAATACCATAATTTCTGAACAAGCGGTTAAAATGTCATTAAAGCCAAACAAGCAAAATTCTTGTCTTTTAATCGGAATACCGTTGTCTTGTTTGACTGGTTTTGGGGCGATGATGTTCGCTTATTTAGTCGGGCGGGCAATTCGAGGAGTTGATGGTTTTGATAGGGTTATTGGCGAAGAATTACCTTCAGCAGTTGCCGTAACAATTGGCATTGGCACCACGATAACTTTAATTAATCACTTCATTAGAATTGGCAATGACCGTGACCGTAAGGAAACGATTAATCGAATAAAGGAGGAAAGAGCAAAATTAATTAGAGAAAGACGAAAAGAAGATTAAAAAGAATCGCCACATTTAAAATTTATATTTCGCCCCTTGACCGCAGGGTTGCCAAGACCGAAAAGATTCTATCCTTCAATTTCAATAAGATTACTTCTTCTAACCCTTCCTTTTTCCAGCGGGCAATAATTTCGGCAAGCGTCTTATTAAGCAATTCTTGATTCCTACCATAGGATTTCTTCAATACCTTGAGACATTGCCGAACAAAAGCCTTGTAGGACGCAAACCAAGGCGGCGGAACACCTAACTCACAAAGTAACTTATGGGTTTCGGCTTCAAACCTTTCAATCCTTATCCGATACTTAGTAATTCCTGCTTTTCGGTCGGCAATGGCTTCTTTGACTCTATTCTTTTAATCTCACCCCTCAGCACTGAATTGATAACCTTTTTAATCTTAAAAAGCAAATGAAACTGTAATCCGGCTCTTTGATATTTTTCGGTTATCATCTTCATTCCGGGTTTATTCAGTTCGGCTAAGAAGTCAAAATATTCGAAAGCGAAATTCTGGTAGGAATTAACTTCCTTCTCTCCTATTTGATTCTTAGTCAGCAGAGCTAATACTTTCTTTTTAATCTGATTTTTCAATCGGGTAAAATCAATCTCTTCTTTCTCTTTCGAAGGCATCTCGACACCGATTTCATAGCGCATTGCATCCTGTTCAATTTTTCTTTTGGTTGGTGTCGGTTGAACTTGTGCCATCATCTTTTCGTGTCTTTGTTTAAAATCAATTCTATCCAGTTCTCTAAAAAATTCAACCCAAGACGCACCACAGGCACGTAGGTAAAGAAGAATTAACCCTAAGGCGGGATTCTTTAATCTGCCTTTCTCTAAATGTGAGATGTAACTATTCTTCGTTTTAGATGATAGCCCAATTCTTTCAGCAACTTGGGTTTGGGATAATCCGGCATTTTCGCGGATTTTTCTTAAAATTTCTGCCATTTCTTTAGTAAAAGTAAAGAACTCTTTAGGCATATATTTATTATAAAAAAGTTGAAATATATTTCAACCTAAAAATGACCGATTTTTTCGTCTATCGTGTTGGTCGTCCGTCAGTTACGCTAATTTCCGTTTAGGGAGGGGGTACCGTATAGGGGGTGACCCCGTAGGCTACCCCCTAAGCTACCCCGTAGGTTGCTTGGGGAGTTGCCTCGGGAGTGGGTTCGGGAGCTGGTTGGGAAGCAGGTTAGAGAGCAACTTCGTAGGCGACTTCGGGAGCGGCTCGGTAGGCAACTTGGGGAGCAGCCTGGGGAGTAGCCCGGTAGGTAGCCCCGTAGGTCACCTGGGAGGCAACCTCCGATACTGCCTCCATTGTTTCGCTAATCCCTAAAACCTATAACCTAATCACTGATTTTTGGGTTGCGTTAAGGAATAGTTCAAACTGGTTCAATAGTTTAAATTGTTGTTCGATAAATCGCACCACAACGAATTTGATTATCTTCACAATCCCTTATCTACTAAATCATTGTTTTTCGATTTATCCCACAGGCTACTTGGGAACTGATTGGTAGACTGGGACCAAGTCTTTTTTAACTTGTCAATACTGGTATATGGTTTCTGGCTAATAGTAATTTAAACTATGGATACCAGGTTTCAATAACAATACTTCCAATCAGGAAGCCTTTAAAACCCGCAGGGTCGAGAGAAAAGGGCCCAGCTATTTCTGTCCAAACAGCGAGACCAAAATAAGCCGAAAGACAAGTTCCTATTTCCCCACCAATAAATTCTAAACCATAAATACCTGCTTGTTTCCAAAATGGATTCTTGCCATCTCTCGATTCTTTAACAAGGATATATGAATTATCAGTATTAAGACGATTTTGCAAACTCCATGTAGGCAATGAATGTAAAATCAATTTTTGGGTCTTTCGATTATTTTCGTAATCACAAGAAACCCTCTGCCCAAACAATGATTCTTTCCCAATGCAAAAACAAGGAGTGATTATAAAGCCAAGAAGAATAATTATTTGTTTTTTACTCATAATTTATTCCTCCATTTCAGATTGCTTAAATTTTTACAGTTTAACCATTGCCGTTTATTCAAGTTTTACTAATTTCTTTACAGTTGCTGAGCCATTTGTTTTTAACTTGAGAAAATAAGCACCAGTAGGAAGTTCCTTGCCGGCGTTGTCTTTTCCATCCCATTGTAACTTATGGAAACCAGCAACTTGCTTACCATTAAATAATGCCTTAACCTCCTTTCCTGAACTATCATAAATACTCAGTCGCACAATCAAAGATTTTGGAAGGTTGTAAGTTATTTTAACATTCGTGATGAATAGAACCGGAGAGACTCTAAGCGTTAAGCTTTGGGCATTAGGCGTATTGTCCTCCTCAATCCCAAGACCCCAAGAATACCAGACGTCATTTAGTTCTCCGTACAAATACTCGCCGCCAAGAACCCAAATCCTATTATCAAAAACTACGGAAGCATGCCCCTCTCTATTGACCCATTCGGCTGAATCGGTTGCTTGTGTCCAGTTCACGCCATCCGAAGAATACCAGACATCATTTCTCCTGCCTTCTACATCAATGCCTCCCAGCACCCAGATTTTATTGTCGAACACTACCGAGGTGTGTAGAGCTCTTGGAGTCCATCCGGCTGAATTGGTTGCTTGTATCCAGTTAATTCCATCTGTTGAATACCAGACATCATTATTAGGTTCAATTAAAGGACCAATAAAATAGCTTCCTCCAATCACCCATATCTTGTCATCAAAGACGACCGAAGTGTGGCTACCTCTCGTTGTCCATGCAGCCGAATCGGTTGCTTGTATCCAATTCACACCGTCAGTTGAATACCAAACATCGTTTCTGGGGCCATACAATGAATCATTTCCTCCCAGCACCCATATCTTATTATTAAAGGCTACCGAAGTATGGTGAAGTCTCGCTGACCAGCCGGCTGCTTCGGTTGCACAAGTCCAGTTCACCCCATTAGTGGAATACCAGACATCGTTCTTAAAATTACCTGAATCATCACACCCACCGAGCACCCAAAGTTTATTATCATAAGCAACAACGGTATGGCAGAACCGCCCTGACCATTCTGCCGAATCAGTCGCCTGTACCCAATTTACACCATCCGTCGAATACCAGACATTGTTCCTGTTATCGCTGCTAATTCCTCCGAGCACCCAGATTTTATTATCAAAGACGACCGATGCGTGAGCATATCTTTCTGACCATCCGGCCGAATCGGTGGCACAAATCCATTTCATTTGAGCAAATAAGAAAGTAGGAGACAGAAAACCGGTGGTAGTGAGAATCAATAAGCCCCAAGCCCTGAGATTTCGACCTACATTTCTCAAAAAATTAAAAACTCCCTTCATTTAACTCCTTCCCTGTTTTTTGCAAAGACTGGCACAAGCAAGAATTGCTGCAAGAAAAAACAATAAGAAATTACCACTATGGTTACTCAATTTACCCTTTTTGATAAGCATTGGCGTTTTTTCTTTTAAACCAATTATAATCAAAATTATAATTTTGTCAAGCCCAAATTTTGCCCCCCAATTTTTATAAGTGATGTAAATTTAGTTATTTATAATTAAAAAATTCAGTTATAGTTACAAAGTGAGTTGAATTATAAGAATAGGGTGTCAAAAAATATTATTCAATTGAATCGGCAGTCAAATTGTAGGTCAGACTTTTAAATTTGCATTATTTTTGCAAGGGCTTTAGCCTTGTCCTGCAGTTTATTTCACAACCAAAAACTTCTTGGTCTGGTTGCCGAGTTTTAAGAAGTAGATTCCGGGATTGATTCCTTTTAGAGATATTTTCACCTCACCGTCATTGCGATCCGCCTTAGGCGGAGAAGCAATCTCTTTTATCAATTTTCCTGAAACATCGAAGATTTTTAGCACAGAGCTTTGAGCATAGAGTAATTCCACGGCACCCGGATACGGATCAAATTCTTCGCCTCTCTCCACCTTTTAACAAAAGCTACATTTACTCAGTGTTTGGGTGGGCAGATTATCTCCGGCTTATCCCTAAGTTCACCACAGAGATAGGCATCGAGCGCCTTTTGGACATCGGTCTTGTCGGTAACAAAGACTTCAATTCCGATTGTCTTCAAATCGTCATAAATTCTTCTTCCCATACCATGGGCGATGACCACTTTGCAGTCTTTAAGGGCATTTAGAATTGGCGTGTGCCGGTCAAAACTATGTCCAGCCCCTTCTAAACCTCGGGCATGACCAGTAAAGGTATTAAGACGGTATTCGCGGTTTTTGATAGCATTATCTTCGACTTCAAAAATCACAAACCCCTTTGTCTTGCCGAAGTGAGGAGCGATAACTTTCTCATCATCGGAGGCAATAGCAATTTTCATTTTTACTCCTTTTCTTTTATCTGCTCTTCAATTTCTTTAATATGCTTTTCTAATTCTGCCTTCTCGGCTTTTAATGTTTCAAGTTCTGTCTTCAGGTCTTCTTTGGTTGGTGAAAATCCAAAACGCCAAAAATGCCAAGCTGGAACAATTCTGCCACTCGGGTCTTGATAGAAGGCATGTGGGCCAGTTCCGCACCGACAAGGTCCAACATAGGTATAGCCAGCTGGCACTCTTTGCCAAAACCAACCTCTACCGCAACCCCACATTCTAATCACCTCCTTTCTTTTTAAGATTATTTGATTACCCATAATTATGGTTTACCATGCCGATGACAACGGCGGTGTTGCATTGGCGTAGGGCAATAAGACTGGTCAACCACAACATTACCACCTTCGATTCTTAATGCCTTGCCCTTTACTAATGCCTCAGCAATTTTTCGATGGGCGGATTCGATGATTCGACCAAAAGTCGGTCGGGAAATACCCATCCTTTCGGCTGCTACTTCTTGGTATAAACCTTCAAGGTCAGCCAGCCTTACTGCTTCTAATTCGTCCTTGGTCAAAATCACCTCTTCTAACAATGAGCAAGGAATGCCTCTTGGTTTAAAATACGAGACATTGGGTAAAAAACCAATCCTTCGACAAAATGGTGGTCGCGCCATATTTATTATTATAAGCATATGCTCATAATTGTCAATACGTAATTTTAGGTAATAATTAGCGTTCGCTATTTGATTGACTTTTAATTAAATTTCAAGATAATTCAACTCAAAATGACGCTTGGGTTTATCATTATTGCAACCACAGTTGTTAGTCTATTTTCCCTTGTCGGAATCGTCTTTTTACGCACTAAGGAGAAAGTTCTGCAAAGGATTATCTTCGCCTTGGTCAGTTTTGCTACTGGTGCGCTTTTAGGTGGTGCGCTATTTCATCTCTTACCTGAATCGTTAACCATTGGTAATCAAGCCTTTTTCCATTTAACCATTGGGATTATCGTCTTCTTTTGCTTAGAGAAGTTTCTTTACTGGCGCCATTGTCATAAAGGAATTTGTGATATCCACACCTTCACTTACTTAAATCTGATTGGCGATGGGGTTCATAATTTCATTGACGGTGTGGTGATTGCGACCAGTTTCATTGTGGATTTACGCTTAGGGCTCACCACTTCAATTGCGGTTGCCTTGCATGAGATTCCGCAAGAATTGGGCGATTTTGGTGTTTTGGTTTACGGTGGATTTTCAGTGAAAAAGGCACTCGGCTATAACCTCTTAAGTGCAATACTGTGTATTCTTGGTGGCTTAAGCACTTATTTTCTTAGCCCTTACACCAATATCCTTAAAATCCCATTATTAGCTTTTGCCGCTGGCGGTTTTCTTTATATTGCACTGGTAGATTTATTGCCCGAATTACGGGCAAAAGCGAGTCTAAAAGAGTCCCTTGCCCAATTAATCTTTATCCTATTAGGGATTGGGCTAATGTTAGGATTAAAATTTATTCTGCCTGAGTAAAAGTTTCGTTAATTCGTAGCGACTTTTTGTTCCTTCCACAAAGGTGAGATGGCGCGCAGCCGCTTCGTCACTCTTTCTAAGACCGAAACCGCATAGTCAATATCTTCTTGGGTATTCTCTCGGCCTAAACTGAAGCGGACCGGTGAGTTGATATATTCCGGTGGCACCTTCATCGCTTTTAATACTGGTGAAGGTTCGGATTCACCTGAGGCGCAAGCCGAGCCGGATGCTACCGCCACCCCTTCTAAATCGAGATTCATCAAAAGCGCTTCGCCTTCAACATAAGCCACTGAGATATGGGTTGTATTCACTAAACGCTTTTCAGGATGTCCATTTAGGCGCACGGCCGGAATCCTTCGAAAGATTTCTTTTTCCAGATGGTCACGAAGTTGTGCCATTTTCTTGATGTCTTCATCCATTGTATCTTTAAGAATTGCGCAAGCTTTTCCGAAGCCGACAATGCCGGCTAAATTTTCGGTTCCTGCCCGCATTCCTCTTTCATGATGGCCACCGTGAATGATTGGTGCAATCTTGACACCATTTTTTATATAGAGTGCGCCCACCCCTTTCGGACCATGAATTTTATGAGCCGAGATTACCATCATATCTATCCCTAATTCCTTCACATCTAACTTGACTTTACCGGCTGAGGCGACCGCATCGGTATGAAAATATACCCCAGCTTCTTGGGCAATTTTGGCAATCTCCTTGATTGGCTCAATTGTGCCAACCTCGTTATTGCTGTGCATTATGGTAATAAGAATTGTATTCTTCTTAATCGCCTTTTTCACTTCATCCGGGTCAATTAGACCATAAGAATCAACATTAAGAAAGGTGACATCATAGCCTTGGGTTTGAAGATAACTACAGGTATTAAGCACTGAACCGTGTTCGATTGGTGAACAGATGATATGTCCTTTATCTTGGCAAGCGTAGGCGATGCCCTTGATTGCCCAATTATTCGCCTCAGTACCACCGGAGGTGAAAAAGATTTCTTCGGGTGAGGCATTTACGAGTTCTGCCACTTGGTCTCGGGCATTTTCTATCGCTTCTCTTGTCTCTCGACCGTAAAAGTGAAGGTTAGAAGGGTTACCGAAATGTTCTTTTAAATAAGGCAACATCGCCTCGACCACTTCTGGATATAAAGGTGAACTTGAATTATAATCAAGATAGACTCTTCGCATTTTGCTTCCTTTCTTTAAAATAAGAATAATCAAAATTAGCCATTCGGTCAAGTGCTTAAAGTAAGTCTCAAATAATAAAACCCGATGCTTGATTTTGGTTTAAAACAATCTATAATTACCCAACCGTAAAGCATCAATGATTACCAATAGCGAAGCAATTATTGTTAACAATTTAACTAAAGATTTCAAAGGTTTTAAGGCGGTTGATGGAATTTCGTTCGAAGTCAAAGCTGGTGAAATCTTCGGTTTTTTGGGTCCGAACGGTGCCGGTAAGACTACCACCGTGAAAATGCTTTGCACCCTTTTACACCCGAGTGCCGGTAATGCGTTGGTTGCAGGCTATGATATTCTGCGGCAACAGAGTCTGGTTCGTAAGTCAATCGGCATAATTTTTCAAGACCCATCCCTTGACGACCGGCTTACCGCTTATGAGAATTTAAGATTCCATGGCATCATCTACAAAGTGCCAAACAAGGAATTACCTGACCTTATCCATCAATCTCTCGAATGGATGGAACTTTCGGACCGGGCTAATGATTTAGTAAGGAATTTCTCAGGTGGGATGAAACGACGGCTTGAGATTGCCCGGGGTTTACTCCATTCACCCAAGGTTCTGTTTTTAGACGAGCCGACCTTAGGGCTTGACCCCCAAACCCGTAATCGAATCTGGGAATACTTAATTAAACTGCGTTGGGAAAAGAATATCACTTTATTTCTAACTACTCATTATATGGATGAAGCCGAATATTGTGATAGGATTGCCATCATTGATTATGGCAAAATTATCGCTTTAGATACACCAAAAGCCTTGAAGGCACAAATCAAGAATGATGTGGTTGACATCCAGACAGCAGATGATTTACTAACCGAAAAAGAACTTTTAGTAAAATACAATATTAAGGCAAAAAGGGATGGTGATGGTTTACATTTTGAGGTGCCCAACGGGGCTGAATTTGTACCAAAATTGGTGCGGGAACTGACTATTCCAGTTAAGGCGGTTACAACGCGGCGTCCAACCTTAGACGATGTCTTTTTGAAACTGACCGGTCGGGAGATTAGAGATGAGAGTGCCAGTAGCCGCGAACGGCTAAAAAGCACAATGCGGCGAATGGGTCGGGCTTGGCGATGATTGATTTATCCTGTATCTATATGGTCTGGTTAAGAGATACGATTCGCTATTTTCGGGAAAAGAGTCAACTCTATGGCTCAATTACCCGGCCAATTCTCTGGTTATTTATTCTTGGTATGGGATTACGTGGTTCTTATCGGCTCACCGGAAATTACAACTATACTCAATTCATTTTTCCAGGTATTGTCGCAATGACAATTATTTTTACATCAATTCAATCGGCAATCACAATTATCTGGGATCGGGAGTTTGGGTTTTTGAAAGAAATTCTGGTCGCGCCGGTGCCTCGAACTTCAATTGCGATTGGTAAAGGTTTGGCTGGAACAACTTTATCTTTAATTCAGGCAAGCATCATTTTACTTTTAAGCCCTTTGGTTAAGGTCCGTTTTCCGCTTTTACATCTCTTACCAATCTATCTGGTTATGATTCTACTATCCTTCAGTTTGACCGGAATTGGTATTGTGATTGCGGCGCGGATGACCTCGTTTCAAGGCTTTGGCACGATTATGAATTTTGTCATTATGCCGATGTGGTTTTTGAGTGGCTCAATGTTTCCACCAACTGGTTTACCCAAATGGTTGAACATTTTAGTTCGGGCAAACCCTTTGACCTATGGGGTTGATTTAATTCGGGGATTAATCCTTAGGCTTTCTTACTATTCGGTTTGGTTCAGTTTAGGTTATTTAGTAGTTTTCGCAATTGCTATCACCTTTTTGGCGGTCTACTTCTTCAATCGTGGAGAGTATTAATAAGCAGAACAATTTAGATTTCTTTTTTGGATAGAAACTTTAAGGGTAGTTTCATCATTCCGGAATTAATGATTACCGCAATGGTCTGAGTTTTGGTCACATCGCCGATGGCTTTGAATTGTAATTTATCAATCGTTTGGTTATCAAAAACTTGAGTATAGCCAATTATCGCATCGTCCAATAAAAGAAATAACAATCTTCCTTTCTCAACCGATTTAATCTTTGCTTTTAGATATAATTCAAGAACTGGCTCTGGTCCTTGGTCTAAATTAGCCGAAGCACTTTCGATTGCTTGATTGGTAAGGATTAATTCGTAAAGCCTGACCGGTTTGAATTGGAAGTATTTCACTTGCTGGGTGTCAGGAATAATTTTAGGTTCTAACCAATCGCCAGAATAAACTTCAACCTTACCTTGACTGGTGACAAGATTTAATTGGGTCTCAGAAATATCTTTTTCCAATTGAACTTCTAATAGCGGTCCCAAATTCGACCGACAAACCTTCACTCTTGCCTGAAACCCAAGTTGCTGGAATCGGTCAAGCAAAAGTGTTTTGGTCCTATTGTCAATCTTTGAATCCGCTATCAGTTGAATCATAACCTTGGGTGTGAAAGGAAGAGAAATCTTATTTTGCCGATTGAAATTAGAGAACCGAATTTCCCAAAAAGCAGTTCGTGCGGAATCCGAGACTGTTATATTTATTGGCAAAAGATTGGAATTGTTGATGGTCAATAATCCGTTCATTCTTTTCGATTGGGTTGGGTCGAGAAATATAAGATTGGGTTTGAAATTAAAAACCATCTGTCGTGAGTCTTTTGATTTTAGTTCGAATTCACTAAAAACTAAAATCCGTTCAATTTGAATTAGGATATTTGATTCTTCGCCTCTTGGATGAATTTCCCATTTGCCCTCTTTTTTCTCATATTGGAAATCGCCGATTCCTTTTAAGTCAACTGCCACTTTTTCACCCAAACGGTTCCAAAGTCCAATCCGTTCCTCTTGGTCCGGTAAAATAACTCTGCCTTTGAATTCAGCTTCGATTAGAGCAGGGGTATCGGTCTTAAAATTGAGATGAAACTGAAAAGATTTTTGGTTTTTGAGTTGCTGGAAGGTAAATTTAGGAATTTCGTTGGGTGGAATTTCTTTTGGGATAACCGGTCTTGTAATTTTTGCGGTGCAGGTTACAAAGACAATAATTATTAGGCTAATGAACAAAATAGAGAAAAAATGGACAGGGACAAACCCTGTCCTGATATTTTTAATTAACATTGTCTAAAAATCCGAACCGATGCTAAAATAGAAAGCAAGGGTTCTTTTCCGTTCCTTGCCCGGTTCTGGTTCACCAACCTCTTGTTGACGCAATTCGGACAATGGCCATGCCCAATCTAAACGAAGTTGGAAATAAGAGATATAGAATCTTATTCCCGCTCCAATTCCTACTTTCAAGTCTTTAAACCGACCATTTTCCCAAATTGCATCACGAATTGTATCGCGCAGGGTCATTCCGGCATCAATAAAGGTGACGCCTCGAATATCTCTTATGTCAATGGGCAAAGGAAAGGCGAGTTTGAAACGGTCAATAAAAGGATGGCGCAATTCTAAGTTGAATAAAGCGAGTTTGGTACCAATCTGCTGATAGAATTCGTAAAATTCATAACCCCGGACATATTCCCCACCCAAATAAAACCTTTCGGCATCCGGACCAAAACTGGCAATTGCCGCTAACCTGGTGGCTAAGGTATATCTTGGGGCAAGTTTTTGATAATTGCGAAAGTCAACATAACCGGTATAGAACGAACGGTCAGAAAAAATTGTTTGATAGACCTCGGCTCGGGTCCTGGTACCTCGAATCGGTCCGGTCCATAACCAATAGGTATTATCAAATATCAGTGCCTGACTGAGGATGAATATCTTTTCGCCAAATACAGTATCCTGATACCAGTAGCTCCCTTGCTGGTTACTAATATAACGCCATACTTCATTTTGCCAAAGTGCCGGTATAAATCCCGCTTCAAAACGGAAGAACTTGTTGAATGGATAAGAAGCAAGAATATCTATGCCCCGCTTTTGTTGCAAATAGATATAATTTGAATATAGTTCAGGGTAATCAAAATACTGGAAGATTGCAAATCCCCAGTCAATCCGCTTGGGTAAAAACCAATAAGAGAGATAGAACTGGGAATTACTCAGACTGCGATAGAGGTCAGTATAAATATAAAAACGGTGGTTACCCAAAGCATCGCTAAATGCGACTGCGGCGGTGCCAGCCACACCGCTATAACTTGAATAACCCGCAGCACCGATTGCATAATCCAAGGAAAGACTGAAAATGTAAGGCTTCACTTTTGACCAATCAATCCCTTCAATTTGATAACTCGGTCTAGTCTCAATCACCAATGATTCTGGAACTTCTGCAACCGGTATTTTGGTTAACGGTTCGCGAATTATGGCGATATCCCAACCAAGATTGGAATAATAGGAAAATGTCAGTTTTTCACCATCAGCGGAAATACTTGGATAATAGACACCACCCAAAAATTTGGTGCGATTGGTTACTTTATTCTCGGTTAAAGAATGAACATAAAGATTATAAGAAGAATCACCAGCGGTATAAATTAGATTTTTGCCATCCGGGGTAAAAATTGGATAGGCATAATAATCTAATCGCCCGGTCAATGGTTGAAAAGAATTTGGTTGTGGATTAAGGAAAATAGCAAACGAGCCCGGCTCCCATTCACCGTCTTGCGGTCGGTCCGAGACAAAGACAATGGTGTCACCACTGGGCGAAAATGATGGGTCACGGTCTTCGTAAATATCGTAAGTAATCTTCTCTAAATCACCAGTATTGATATTGGCAACATAGATATCCGAAAAACCATTTTTCACACCAACAAAGACCACTTTTTGATTATCCGGCGATAAGGAAGGTGAATAGACTCCATCTAAATCAAGGACCAAACGTTTCTTAATTCGACCAGAAGGGTATTCGCAGATTACAATACCATCTTTACCGCCACTCTTAGCAACAAAGACGATGAACTTTTCATCACTTGACCAATCAATACCACCTCGGAAAAGATGGACCGATTCGAACCCAGCTGACCGTTCGCCCTTTACCAATCGGCGTAACATCCTGCCATCAATTGCGGAAATAACATAGATATCAGTATATTCCCGCCGGTCCGAGATAAAAGCGATTTTTGTACCAGTGGGCGATATTGCCGGTGAAGTGTTATAAGTTGAACCATCTTCGCGATGATTAGTTAGGAGTTTAGCAATCTTATCGAAATTCGCCTTATTAACAATCTGGGGCCAATATTTGATTTTTAGATACTCTTCCCATTTTTCACTAAATTGCTTTTCGTTCATTCCAAAACTGGCTTGAAAGGCGCTGGTTAGATTGCGTTTCAACTTTAAATTATGTAAGAATTCAATCACTTTTTTTCTGCCATATCTTTCTTCAATAAACCGAAAGATTGCTTCGCCTTCCCGATAACAGAGATAACCTTGGTCATCAGTGAGACGGTCAATTGGTACTAATCGTTCGTTGATGACTAAATCGCGCATAAAGACATCAGAGTTCAATTCCCGGGTCGTGGAAATAAATTCGGCAAATCCTTCCATCACCCAAAGCGGAATCTGAAAATCCGGGATGAGCGTAAGAATTGATGCCAATCTCGGCTTGTAGAACATCTCAAATTCAAAGATGTGGGTCAATTCATGGGCGATGACATGGCGAAATTCGGAATAAGAGCCAGTGAAAGGCAAAACGACCCGGTTTTTGAACAATTCGGAAAAACCGCCCACCGACTCCTCAATGATATCTAAAATAACATTGGTCTGTTCGAATTCGTTAGGTGAATTATAAATAATAACTGGAATTTTTCCTTCAATCTTTACCGAAAGCTCTTCGCTCAATCTTTGATAGAACTCCTCACCGATTTTCGAAACGAACTCGGCCAAATTCTCACCACCGCTATAGAAATAGATTCTGAGGTTATCGGTCTCCAAGGTCTTAAAATCAAAATCCCGATACTGAACTTTATTTTTGCTAAAATAGTATTGGGAAAGTGTTAGACTAAAAATGGTTAAAAGCAAGGCTGTCAGCCGCATTTTCTTAATATTAGATAAAGTATTTATCAATAAGTTTAATATCGTTTACCAATTACCGTTCCTGGGACGCGGTAGTGACCGCCCCAGTAAAGGATTGTTTCTTCTGGGTCATAGTCGCTATCAATGTGCGCCGCAACCACCTCGCCGATAAACCAGGTATGGTCGCCGGTCTCAACCTCGTTTATTATCTTGCATTCGATATTAAGCGGACATTCGGCGATTGAGGGAGTTTTTACTTTTAATGATGGTTGTTTAGTTAAGCCAGTCTTTTCAAACTTATCACAATCTCGTCCTGACTTTTCACCACAGAATGCAACTTGGGTCAATAAATCTTTCGTTGGGATATTAATCACATATTCTTTACTTTGCTTTAAGAGATTAAAAGAGTAGCGCCGAGGCGAGACACCGATGCCAACTAAGGGTGGCGCAAATGAAAAGATATGAACCATTCCAATCGTAATAATATTATTCTGGGTTGTGACTAAAACACAAGGAAAACAAGGAAATTTTCGGAGAACCGAACTAAAATCTTTAATTTCGGCTTTTGCCACATTTTAATTTTAAAAGCAAAAGCCAATTGAGTCAAGGGGCGAAGTCCTCTTGTCCTTGACCCGATTCGGGTCAAATTAAAGCCAAGAAGCGAAATGCCCAGCCGTTCTTACTGGGTTGTTTGCCCGCCAAGCCCGCAGGAGATGAGAACAATTAATCCTTTGACACTGGTTTTGGGCAATTGCATTATCTTCAATTAGCCGAGCGTATTTGGCACACCAGAAGAATTGGGGTTCATAGTTATTATTCGTAAATTCTTGCGGACTAATCGGCTTGGATTGATTTATTCGTTTAACCACTACCATTACTGCTCCTTTATCTGGGGGATTAATGGCTGGATTACTTATATATATATTATAACAAAAAATCTTTCCTTTGTCGAGAGAAATTTTTTCTTTTATTATTTTGATGTTGGAATGCAATCCAGTCAAGGTTTTTGTCAATTCTATACTATTTTAAAATTCATAATGGATGTCGAAATTTATTCTGCCAAAGAATAGCGGTGCGATTTATTGCATATCAAAAATCAAGATTAGACAAACGATTTAAACAATTGAACCAGTTTGAACTATTTTCAACGCAGCCCAAAATCAGTGATTAGGGCATAGGCTTTAGGGATTAGCAAAATAATGAGGCAGTGTCGGAGGTTGCTTCTTGGGTGACCTGCGGAGGTACCTACTGGGTTGCTCCCCAAGTTGCCTACTGGGTCGCTTCCGAGGCAATCCCCTAACCAGCCTCCTCACTTGCCTCCCAGTCTGCTCCCCAACCTGTCTACCAACTAACCCCAGAAGCAACTCCCTAGGCAACCTACTGGGTAACTTAGGGGACAGCCTACGGGGTCACCCCCTATACGATACCCCCTCCCAAGAGACAAATTGGCTATAAGTAGTTATGTGCTATAATGTCTGCAAAATGGAGAAAGGATAAATATGACGAGAAAACAGAAGAGACCCAGGGGTGGGAACACCCCTGGCGCCAAACCAAA
>JBDRUX010000026.1:0-25991 GCA_039801565.1 Caldifarciminota bacterium | reverse complement strand
GATTAAGGGTTTAAGTGCCGAGGCAATTAAACTGATTCGGGCCTATCCCTGGCCAGGTAATGTTCGAGAATTGGAAAACGCGATGGCGCGCGCCGTCTCATTAGCCGAAAACCCGTTAATAACCGCTTCGGATTTGCATTTGGAAAATAAAAACGCTATAATAAAATCCCACGCAACTTTAAAGGAACAAGTTAAGGAAACCGAACGGGCAAAGATTATTGAGGTCTTACAACGGACTAAAGGCGATAAGACCGAAGCAGCAAAACTTTTGGGTATTTCGCGGCGTGCCCTCTACTATAAACTGAGAGAACTGAATATCGAAGATGACTATGCTACCTGATTTTCTTAAAGAGAAATATGACCCGATAAAACTACTCAGCCGTTCGCATACCGTAGCGGTCTATCTGGCAATCCAAAAATTACTGGAGCGAAAAGTTGTCATTAAAATTCTTGCGCTGCGGACCGGTACTGAAGATAAAGCGATTAAACGATTCGAACGCGAAGGTAAAATCTTGGCACAACTCGATGACCCCGGGGTTGTCAAGATATTCGACTTTGGTAAAGAACAAGACATTGCTTTTATCGTATCAGAATTTGTTGAAGGAAAAAGTTTGGCAGAATTCCTGACAATATCACAATTACCTCAAGGCGGTTTAGAAATTGAACTGGCGTTGAGGATCATTAAGGAAATTGCTAAGATCTTAGCCCGGGTGCACAAACGGGGTATTTTGCATCGCGATATTAAACCATCTAATATAATTATTAAAGAAGATGGCTCGATTAAATTGATTGACTTCGGATTAGCTCAGACCTTAAGTTTAGAGAATATAACCCTGGCGGGTGAAGTGATTGGCACGCCAGCTTATATGTCACCAGAACAGATTTCCGGCAAACCAATTGATTTTCGTTCCGATATCTTTTCATTAGGGGTGGTAGCGTATGAGCTTTTAACTGGCAAAAATCCATTTGTTGCCGATACCTTAACCGGTGTACTGAATAAAGTGCTGAACCATAAGCCAAAACTGACTTTTTCTACCCCGGTAGCTGACTTGATTGGAAAGATGCTTGAGAAGAATCCAGAAAAGCGGTTTGACTCTTGTGAAACGATTGTGAAAACAATCGACCCGATTATTACTAAACTGACTAAACCCGACCTGGTTGTTTCGAAAAAACGAATTTTGCCCCGGGTTTTTGCACTTGGGACTATTACGGTGGTGTTGGGATTATTAACATTTTATGCGATTAAAACTTATATCAACCGAAAAAATATTGCCTTGCCCACCAAGATTGAAGTAGGGTTAAGAATCGACACTCTCCGACCGACAAATTTGAATAAACCGACTGATAACTTTAGTAAAGTCATTACGAATTCAATTCCCAACATAAAATCCGAGCCGGCGCACCAAAGGAAAGTTACCGAAGAGAAGCAAGCGAAACTCGAACTCTTGAACGATTTGAACCGTTCTCCGGCAGGAAGGGCTACTGATACCGCTTTTTTGAGGTTAAGTGCCGAACCCTGGGTAAATATTTATTTAAATGATAAATTTATGGGACAGACCCCAATCGCTCAACCATTAAAATTGGTGCCAGGTATTACCCAACTGAAGCTTAGTAATCCGAACATCGGTGACTGGGAGACCCTAATTAGTGCTAAGGCTAAAGAGACACTAAATATCTTTGTTGATTTAACCAAGCGATTTGCTGGTCTTTGGGTATCAGCCGAACCCTGGGCAAAGGTTTATATTCAAGGGGTAGAAAGAGGGACAACGCCGATTGGGAGAGTCCTTTATCTTTCGCCTGGGATATACGAAATAACCTTTGAGCATCCAAACTACCCACCGGTTAGTGAGACAGTTTCCCTTAAACTTGGTGAAACCGAGACTATCCATTGTGACTTTTTACACCGTTCCAAAAAAGAAGCGGAAAAATAACGATCCATGGCACGCTTTTTGCATTAAAAAAAGTAAATGAGAACTTCGGTTAATTTAATTGTGCTACGCCCAATTGGGATTTTAACGATTGGCTTGCTATTTCTGCCATTTTTGCTTTGGGCGGATTGGGTTTTTAAGGCACCGCTTCAGGTGCCGAGAGCCGGTTTGGTCTGTGAAGTGGTAAATAACAAAATATATGCAATTGGTGGCAGAATGATTAACGATGTTCTGACTGGTATTTGTGAAGAATACGACCCACTACAAGACCGTTGGGTCTTTAAACAGCCAATGCCAACCCCAAGATACAGTGCGGTTTCGGGTGTGGTCGGTAATAAAATTTTTGTGATTGGTGGGGATACCAATACCAATATTTACGAACCAAAACCGACAGGTGTTATTGAAGTTTATGACCCATTGAGAGATACATGGGAGACGGTAAATTCATCTTGGCAAAATCCCCGCTCCGGTGCAGCCGGAGCCGTGATTGGCGATTGGATTTACATATTGGGTGGTGAATACCGAGGACAACATCCGATGGCTACTGATACCGTTGAGGCTTATAATCCGATTCAAAACCGTTGGGTGATAAAAAGGTCAATGTTTACCCCAAGAGCTTATTTCGATGCGGTTAGCTATGGAGATAAGGTCTTTGCCATTGGCGGTCGGATGGGGGGACCACTTAGAACTTGTGAAGTTTTTGATACCATAACCAATACTTGGGACTCAATTCGGTCTTTGCCAAGGTCAAGGGCATATTTTGCGTCAGCGGTCTTGGCAAATAAAATTTTTGTGATCGGTGGTTTGGAAGGACAGCAGGGTTTTTTATCGAAAAGGGTTGAAATTTATCAAGATAGTTGTTGGTGCCGTTTTGATTCACTCAACCAAGCAAGATACCGATTAGGCGCCGCGGTGATTGGAAACGATATCTATGCGATTGGCGGAAAAGATAACCTTGGTAACTATTACGGAACTGTTGAACAAAATACCTTTTTGGGAATTAGCGAGACACCGGACAGTACGGTTGAAAACCAAATTGAATTGGATTTCTCAGGACCTACTGTCTTCTCTTCAAATGAAAGATTTAGGTTCGAGAGAAATTGGAAGTTATTTGACGCCACCGGGGAAAAAATTAACCCAACTAATCTTAAACCGGGCATCTATTTTTTAATAATAAAAAAGGGAGAGAAAGCTAAAGTGAAAAAGGTAATTTGCTTGTGATTACTTTGCTTACGTAAAAAAAGAATGATTTGGATTGTTGGTCTTCTATTTCTAATCCCAAATGAGTTAAATTTCTTAGACTCTTTATACAAGGCTGGTGATTATCAAACAGTTATCAGCCGCGGTGAAGAAATGTTGGCAGCAGAGACCAAGAAAGAAACCCAAATCGAAATCTTGAAAATTATTGCTTTTGCCAATGTGGCATTAGATTTGAAAGATGAAGCAAAAGAAAAGTTTTTATCGCTATTGCGACTTACCCCCAAATATTATCTCGACCCAACCAAGACTTCACCGAAGATTATGGAGGTATTTCAAGCCGCAAAGTTGGAATTGGCAAAGCAAATTAAAGAGAAATCGGAAAAGAAACGACCCGACCCTTTATTTTATTTTTATCCTGGGCTCTTTCAAATCCGTAATGAAAAAAAGACCAAAGGTTTTATTATTTTCTCATTACAGACTGGTTCGCTTTTCGGATTTGTTACCAGTTCAATTTTAACGCCAATTTATCACCAGCGGTATTTAGAACAGACCGAACCAACCAGAATTGAACAGGCTTATCGCCAATACCAAACGGTTTATATCACTCGCCAGGTATTTGGTCTGGGAATTATCGCCAGTTATGTGATTCATATCTTAGACATTAAATTTTTCGAACCCCATTAATATCATCTTGACCCGATTCGAAATAATTGCCATCAAACCGCCAAAAACCAAGAGAAAAATTCTTTCTTTGTGCCGCTACGTTTTGTGGCAAAGCTTCGCCAATAGAACGAATATCACAAATGAATGCGCTATCCGCATTCGGTGAATCCGTTAAGTGAAACAAGGCAACTAAGGATAACTGCGGTTCATAATCAATATGGTTCAAGTTGTTCAAATTGTTTAAGACGATTTTGAGCAATTTATTTCATTCATTGCAAAAATTTGCACATTATCAAACGCTTCAGGTTGTCTAAATGATTCAAGCAATTTGGATGAGTTATGAAAGCCTTTATTTTTACGAAAGATAGATTAATGAGTATTTGCATCCTAAAAACGGTTCAAGTTGTTCAAGTGTTCAATAGGACGGCATATTTTTTGCATACATCATTGACATAGCGAAAAAATTTAATAGAATGATTGAATTGAATAAGTAAAAAAGGAGTGAAGATGAAAAAACTTTTTATTCTTTTGATTTTGTTTGGGGTTTGTCTTGCCCAAGAGGGTGCGCGTTATCTTATTATAACCCACGACAATTTTTATTCGGCGATTCAACCGTTGGCCGAATGGAAAAATCAGAAAGGGATGAAAGCAAAAGTTGTTCGATTGTCCGAGATTGGTTCATCTAATACTCAGATCCGAAATTATATTTTAAACGCTTACAATACTTGGAATCCGAGACCAGAGTTTATTCTCTTGGTGGGCAGTGCGGAATATTTGCCAAGTTATAATCGAGGCTATTATACTACTGATAACGAATATGCGAATATGGTTGGTGATTATCAAGCGGAATTGGGCTATGGCCGCTTCCCAGCAAAGACACCAGCACAATGTAGTGTGATGGTGGCAAAGACCTTGAATTATGAACGAAACCCCTTGCTGACTGATACCCTTTGGTATCGTGCCGGGACTGTAATCGTCAATCAGGATGACGACCCTGATGATACCATCTATTGGAACAATGTTCGATTTGCCGCAAGCCAGATGATTGCCGAAGGTTATACAAGAATTGATACTTTCTGTGATGCTTATGGACACTCCGCATCAAATGTGGTATCGGCGGTGAGTTCTGGCAGAACATTTGTGCTTTATCGGGGTTCGGCTACTTACAATTGGTATCCGCCATTTGCGGTTAACCCAAACTCAACAACCAACGGTAGTAAATTGCCGGTGATCTGTTCTTTCACTTGCGCGACGATGACTTTAGCACCTGGTGAATCAATGGTCGGGGATGCCTGGATAAAATCCGGCACGACTTCTAATCTGAAGGGTGCGGTCGCATTCGTTGGCAACACCCATTCGGGTATAAATATTGCACCGATTCGTGGGGCAATGACAATTGGCTTTTTCACAAAAGCTTTTGCGGAAACTTGTTGGAATCTTTCAACTGCAGTGCTTGCTGGTAAGAAACAGATTTGGAGTCAATTTGCTAATCAAGCAGAATACGAAGGTTTTAATCTCTTAGGTGACCCAGAATTATGTCTGTGGACGGCAGTGCCAAAACCATTAACCGTCACTTTCCCTAATACTATTCCGATGGCTCCGCAGGATTTTACTGTGACGGTAAATCGTCAAGGTTTGCCATTGGGCAATGCTTTAGTTTGCGTAATGAAAGGAAATGAAATTTATGCCTATGGCTATACCAATTCGCAAGGTCAAGTTACATTTGCCTTGAGTCCAACTTCATTAGGCACAATGCTGGTTACGGTGACCGCACGCAACTCTTTGCCTTTTGAAGGGAGTGCCGAGATTGTGCCAACTGGTGGACCCTTTTTAGTCTATCTTGGGCACATTATCAATGACCCAAGTCCGGGGGGTAATAACGATAACAATCTCAATCCTGGTGAGGCTATAAACCTTCAAATTGGCATAAAGAATGTTGGCAGTATGACCGCGCGGCAAGTTTGGGCAACCTTGCATAGTTCGGAACCTCAAGTTGTTATTACCGACAGCGTGCAGTACTATGGTGATATATTACCGGATAGTGTTGTTTTTAGTACTCCTGGCTTTGCCTTGCAAGTTGCCCCGGCCTGTTCTAACCAGCAGCGATTAAATTTCGCGCTTATGATTCAAGACAGTGCGGGAAGTTATCAACAAAATTTCAGTTTAACTGTCTATGCTGGTAAAATCGTTTATCAAAGTTACGGTGTTGCCGATCCGGTCCCGGGCGGTAATAACAATGGCAGATTTGACCCCGGTGAGAGTGGAAAATTGCTTTTGACGATTAATAATCAGGGACAAGGACGACTCTTAGATGTCCAGATGAAATTACGAACTAACGACCCTTATATTTTAATTACCGACTCAACTGGTCACTTTGGACCACTATCGCCAGGCGAAACCAGAACCAATACCAATGACCCATTTGCCTTGAGTATTAGTCCTAATGTCTTTTCCGGTTATCGGGCATCAATTCGTTTCGTTGAGTTCGGTTTTGGCGGGACTTATGAAATTACCGATTCTTTTAATTTAATTCTAACGATTGGAGTTGCAAGTCAAAGTGTCCCGACCGGTCCAGATGTTTATGGCTATTATTGCTATGACAATACCGATATTAATTCGGGACAAGCTCCAACTTATAACTGGATTGAAATCAATACGATTGGTCAAATAATTCCCGAAATTACTAATTCTAATAATGCCATCACCACACTTAATCTACCTTTCACTTTTCGCTATTACGGGCAAAATTATAATACAATCACGGCTTCTTCTAATGGCTATTTAGTTATGGGCACTAGCACTTTCAATTCCGCGGAAAATACCCCAATTCTTCAGGCTTGTCCAAATCTTATTGCCCCATTCTGGGATGATTTAGATATGAGACAGCAGATGCAAGGTTATGGCGACGCCTACCAATATTATGATGCGACCAACCATCGTTATATCATTGAATATCGCCAGGCGGCTCATTATGGCAACCGCCAAAGCCAAGAGACCTTTGAAGTGATATTTTTTGACCCGGCCTATTATCCTACCCCCACGGGTGATGGCGAGATTCTGTTTCAGTATCAAGTTGTTGCCAATGCCAGTTCTAATACCGTAGGGATTTGTGACAATACCCAAACCCGTGGGTTACAATTACTTTATAATAGCGAATACGAACCAAGTGTTGCCGGATTGACTTCGAACCGTGTTTATCGTTTTACCACGGCTCCACCCCAAGCCATTCCGGCACCTTGGTTGTCGCTAATTGCGATAGATTTTAGTGATTCTTTAGGCAATGGCAATGGATTGGTCGAACCGGGTGAAGAAATTATTATTAATCTAACGATTAAAAACTTTGGGCGAGCCAGTGTTAATAATGTCACATCCGTCCTGCGCAGTGAAGATTCCGATGCAATAATGATAGATTCAACCGCTACCTTTGGTGATATTGAACCCGACTCAATCGCTAATAACTCGATACCTTATCGGATGCAGATTGTAGCTAATCCATCGGACAGTATTGCTGATTTTGTCTTAATGCTTGCAGGCAATCAGGGTAATTACACAACAGTGGTATATTTCAATCTCAACCTTTATGGCGTTACAGCGGTTGCGGAAAAGAATTGTGACCCGGAATTTTACTCAACTGGTATTCTGCCGGTTGAAATGAGATGTTTTCCTAATCCTTTTACCAAAACGACTCTGATTCACCTTACCTACAATCACCAGTTACAAGCCACCAGCCCAATTTTGCTGCGCATTTATGACATAACCGGTAAATTGGTAAAGATTATTAACACCAAACACCAGTCACCAACCACCAGCCACAGCCTTATTTGGGATGGAACGGATAAGGCAGGAAAACAGGTGCCAAAAGGGCTATATTTTATAATCCTATCCGACCCTGAAGCGCCGAATAAGATTACGCACAAATTAATCCGAGCCGATTAAATATCACTGATGGCTCAATTGAACTATTTGACCAATGTTGAACCTTTTTCACTGTTCCAATAATTGTTCCAATAATTCAAAACGGTTTAAGATGGTCTTGATTTGGGGTGGTATCAGGACCGTGCAAGGATTAAATTGATAATTCCACCCAGAATTTAGTAACAAAAAGGAGGTCTTAGATGCCTAAAAAAATGTTTCTCTTCTGGTTAATCGCCATTTGCGTTGCCTCGGGTGAACTATTCAAAGGTGGTCCAGAGCCAACGTTTTGGGACACGACACGCATCTATACCACAATGGCGGGGTTCCGTCAAATTGCGATTGGTAATCGCTTAAAAGGACTCTCTGATGATACCTTCCGCATCTTTACCGTTCAAGCGAATAATCCAAGAATGGTGCTACTCTTCACTGATATCTCAACTGCGCCACCAATGCAATGGCGCTGCGATACCTTAGAAGTGGCTCCGGCTGGTTACTTTGGTGCCCGAATTGGTGATGTAGATAGAGATGGTGACAACGATTTAATCTACGCCCGTTCCTCTTCCCCCTATTACCTATTTCGGTTTTATTGGGATGGAGTAGCTTGGGTTTCCGAGACAATTGCGCCGCTGATTGGGGCAAATGCTGGAATGGCGATTGGTGATGCCGATAATGATGGCAACGAAGACGAAATAATCTACAGTGTCGGGACTGGAACCGCCAGTCGCCTGCAACGGGCTTACTGGACTGGTTCGGCTTGGCAGATTGACACAATCTGGTGGGGCGATGGTCGAACAATTCAAGGAGTTGCAATTGGTGATTTTGATAACACCCTCACCGGTAATGAAATCGTGACGGTTACCGCTGGCTCTTACACCGATGGCAGTCGAGTGATGCGGCTTTACTGGTCAGGTAGCAACTGGGACACTTTAACCCTTTGGAAAGCGGTTGATAGTGTATCTTTGATGGATGTTGCGATTGGTGATTTCGACGCCAACAATCCTGGCAACGAAATCGCAGTTGGCAACAGTCTAACCGCTGGTAGTCAGGCACGCGGGGCAGTGATTGAAATCTATGGCAGTGGCACAAATTGGAACGCTAATCCAATATTTATTCCAACCGGTTCCGAAAATGGTAGCGCAATAGCCATTGGCGATATATTAGATACCAATCCGGGTGATGAAGTTGTTTCAGCCACCGCTGGGATGGGACCGGGTATGAATTATGCAGTCCGAGCCATCTACGGCAGTGGTGATGAATGGAATAATGAAATGATTTTTAATATCGGTGGCAGTTCTTATGGCATCGCGATCGGTGAGGTTAATAAATACCGAACTTTAAATCAAGAAATTGCAGTTACTGGTGGTGGCAGAATCTACGAAGCCGAGCAGAAAGAAATAACCGGTCCAATAATCTTAAATGTCACAAGCAGCCCAAGAGTCGCTCTTTCGACCGAGCCTGTAATAATTCAAGCGAAAATTTATGATAACCACTTCCCACCGCTCGACATAGTTGATAGCCTAAGTTACTCCCTAAATGACACTTTGAATTGGACCTGGCTAACTCATGACAGTCTCCATCCGACCGATTCAATTTACTTTTATACCGTTCCAGCGCAAGATACCGGTAGTCTTGTCTATTTTCGCTTGATGGCAAAGAATACTTTGGATGAACGAACCTTAAGTTCGGTCAGTTCCTATCCGGTTGCTTACGAACATTCTATCTACACGATTCAATGGACCCCTCAAGACACCTCACCGGATTTTGGCAAATGGGTTCGGACCTATGGTATTGTCACCGGAATTTTTGGTCGCCACTTCTATATTGCCGAAAACCCTGGTAATGCTTGGCATGGGCTTTATGTCCGACGCCCCCAATTTAGTGATACCTTACCCCACTTAAGCATTGGTGACAGTGTAGCGGTTTTAGGCTTAATTAATGAATATGCCCGCACGACAATAAACCAAGTTGAATATCTGAATGGTGGAAGGATAACAATCCTTGCTCAAGGGTTACCATTGCCTTGCACCACTCTCCTTGCAATTTCGCAGGTGGCTGAATCATTAGAAGCGAATTTGGTACGATTGGAAAATGTCCACTTCCGAGATACCGGTAATTTCCGAGGCAATACCTACTATCCTTTATATAACGAGACCGAAACTGAAACCATCCAAGTCTATATCGCCCAAGGCATAGGAATTGCTGGCAACCCAATTCCTCAAGGACCAATTTCAGTTGTCGGTCTTATCTACCAATCAACCTTTGGTTTTTACCAGTTGAATCCAAGATTCTATGATGATTTCGTAGTCCTACCCGGACCATCAGCACCGAGTTTACTATCACCTCCGAACGGTTTCGTCACTGATGATACCCTACCTCTATTCGATTGGACCGATGTGGCTACCGCCACCCAATATCATATCCAAGTTGATGACGACTCGCTATTCCTCAGTCCGGCTATTGATAACATCGTTGACACTTCCCAATTTCAAACAATCACTCCATTACCCAGAGAATTCACTTATTATTGGCGGGTGCGGGCTGGTGACCAATATAACCGCTGGTCGGTTTGGTCCGAAGTCTGGTATTTTACTATCACGACGGTCGGAATTGAAGAAAATCCTACCATTGTTGAATTGCAACTGACGATTCGACCTAATCCAACAAGAGATAAAATCTATGTTTATTACACGCCAAAGAGCAAAACGCCGGCTATCTTAACTATTTACAATCTTTTAGGCGAAGCGGTCTCGCATCGAAAATCTGATAAAGGTTATTTCACAATTGATAGCAAAAAGTTGGGTGCTGGAATCTATATTCTCCAATTCGAGATGAATGGATTGATGAAAAGACAGAAACTGATACTAATGCGATAAGTCGCAAGCAAAAAACGAAATTGCCCCGTTCAATTTTTGGGAACGGGGCTTTCCATTTTTTGTGCATAATCATTCTAAAAGAGTGCAAAGATTTGCTCAAATTCAAATTGTTACGCTTTTGTTTAGAAAATATAAGTAAAAATGAATTACAACTTCTTTATATTAAATGAGTTATTTGCTCACACCCAATAGCCAAATTAAATTTGGCACAATTTATGCATTGTCTTAAGCGATGATTATAAAAATTAGCAAGAATAAAAAGAAGGGAGGTGAAAATTATGAGAAACTTTATCGCTTTCGCTTTCCTTTTGGGGTTCTTTGCTTTTGCCATAGCGGGAACTGGTGGCATTTCCGGAATCGTAACCGATTCGGCTACCGGCAATCCAATTATTGGTGCAAGAGTCTGCGCAATGCGTGGCGGCTGCGCGACTACTAATGAAAATGGTGAATACCTAATAGAAAACTTAAGACCTGGTTCCTATCGGGTCACTGCCAGTGCTACTGGTTATCGGTGTCAGACTTATCCGGAAATAGTGACCGTGGTCGAAGGGCAGATTACGTCCGATATCAATTTTGCTTTGGCTCCTTTTACCCCATCTCAACCCGGCGGTATCTCGGGATTAGTAACCGATTCGGTAACTGGCAATCCGATTGTTGGGGCTCGGGTTTGGGCACGGGGTGACCGCATTCATTGCAGTGGCAGTGCCGTGACCAACGAAAATGGTGAGTATGTGATTGGAAATCTTATACCCGGTTCCTATCGGGTTACCGCTACTGCTCAAGGCTATGCGCCAAAGACTTATCCAGAACCAGTGGTGGTAGTTGAAGGTCAGATTACGCCGAATATCAATTTTGACCTTGCACCATTTGTACCACCTCAACCCGGTTCGATTTCCGGAATCGTCACTGACAAAAATACCGGCGCGCCAATTGCTAATGCAGTGGTTATGGCAGCAACGATGCGCAGGAGACATCATCCAGGACCGGGCTTTGCTCGTGCGATTACCGGACCGGACGGTACCTATACCATTGAAAATCTCTTGCCGGGTGAGTATCGGGTAATGGCGCATGCAATTGGCTATGAGCGGCAAATCTATCCGGAATTAGTTACGGTCCAAGCCGGACAGAATACCCCTGATATCAATTTTGCGCTCGTTCCAATAACACAGCAACCGAATAAATCGCTTGAGAAGGTACTAATTCGACCACCAAATCGGAAATAGTTTAAAAACACTACTAAAAAGAGTCCCGCTTGGGGCTCTTTTTATTTTCAAGGAAATCAGTTCGTCTCAAGTTTAATTTAATGGTTTATCACTTTTCGTCTCCAACAGCAAATTCCAGTCATTGACTATTAAATAATTTTTTCTAATATCTCAAACAGGTTTATAACAACAATTTCACCATCCCTGTGACTGGATGGTCACTTAATTTATATGGACATTCGGATAAGACGCGGACTAAAAATTTCGATAATTGAAGGCAGTTTTGCTCAAGTCCACATCAATCTAACTGCCGGACTTTTTTTAACGGGTTTTGCCTTATACCTTGGTGCCAATGCTTTCCAAATTGGTCTCTTAGCCGCAATACCAGCGTTACTAACAAGTTTCGGCTTTCTGTCCGGAATTTTGGTCAATCGTCTCAAAGAACGAAAGCGGCCCACGCTCTTCGCTTCAGGACTGGCACGGGGTTTATTTATCATTCCTGCCAGTTTGCTCTGGTTTAACCAGAAAATGGGAATTGGTAGTTTTCTGGTTTTGGTTGGTATTATGAACGGACTTTTGACCATTGCCAATAATATCTGGATTGGTTGGATGAGTGACTTAGTTCCTAAAACAATGCGGGGACGTTATTTTGGCATACGAAATACTATCCTTGGTTTGATTGGAATGATTGTCTCTTTTGCTGGGGCAAAACTGTTAGACTATTTCAAAAGTATCAACCAACCTAATTTGGGCTTCGCTCTAATTTTTAGTTTGGCGGTAATCGCATCATTGGTTGCTGCTATTCTTTTAAGCCAACAGCCCGAAATTCCAATCGCACCGAAACCAATTACTTTAAAACAAATCATCCTTAATCCTTTAACCGATAAAAACTTTCAACAATTTCTTCGATTCATTATCTTCTGGTATCTCACTTCTGGAATTGCATCGCCCTTCTATTTAGTATTTATGCTCAAGAACTTAAATCTACCATATTCCACAGTTGCCTTATATGGGATTTTGGCTGGGACAATGGGATTGCTTTTTCAACTCCTCTGGGGCCGGGCGATCGATAAATTCCGCGCCAAACCAGTCCTGACTATCAATTTTCTCTGTGTCGCATTTCTACCATTACTTTGGCTTTTCCCGACCCGTTACTTTCTATTACCAATCTGGCTTGATGCCCTGCTTACTGGAATTTTCTGGCCCGGAGTAAACCTGGCTTTGTTCAATATCGTCCTATCCCTTTCTGACCAAGAGGAGATCAAAGAAAATTACTTTGCCGTATTTACTTTTGTCACTGGGGTTGGTGGTTTTATCTCATCAACCGTTGGTGGTTTCATCGCCAATCTTTTAAAAGACTTCCAAGTCCAAATTTTTGGATTAACCTTGATCAACTTTCATTTATTATTTATCTTTGCTGCAATTGCTCGATTAGTGAGTTTATTTTTCTTAAAAAAGGTTTCCGAGCCTAAGGCATACCCGACGCTTTATGCCTTAGAAGTGATGGGTGATTATGCAATACGCCGACTCAGTTATGGCAAGGAGTTATTCTTAAACACCCTACGGTTCCTTAAGTCCCGCTAAAGAAATACCTAAATAGAAAAATCGGCTTCGCCGATGCGACGCAGTCGCATTCTTAAGGATTTTTCTTTTTTATTTATTAATCGGCTTTGCCGATTTCCTCTTATTAGACGAAAGAAATTTGATGATGTGACAAATAAATTTAGACTTGCGACTAAGTAGTTAATTTTGCGCAAGAAAAAGCAAATAGGGGCTAGCCCACGGCTAGCCCCTATACGGCATAGGGGACAGTATCAGAGGTGGGTCTCTGGCTAAGCTACTGGATTGCTTAGGAAATCGTTTCGGATGTTGGTTAGGTGATTAGTTGAGAAGAAGATTTCCACGGAGGTTAAATGGTCGGTCCAAAGATAGAATGAGAATAGGGTTTGATAACTGATTGGGAATTCGGTAGGCAGGCTGGCATAAATACCGACCCAAAGGTTAATTCCTAAACAAATTATTAGCCCAGTTTAGAGGCCGGTTATTAATAATCGTGCCTTTTCCTGTTTCAAACTTATTAATTACTTTGGCGTGGTTGCGATGCCACCAGCTACGGAGTTAGCTAAAAATATTGGGCAATTTACTCGAATCTGGAATTTAGAATGTAGAATAGGAAATTTGAGATAGAACTGTATCGGCTTTCGGCCACCAAATATCAACCCAATTAGCTACCGTCTAATGACAATCTTCTTGGTAATATTCTCTCGGCCAATTTGACCAATTAGAAAATAGACACCAGAATTTTTTGGTTCACATTGGAATTGATATTTACCGCTCGTTAATTGTTCGTTGATTAACTTTTGATAAAGCCGACCAGTGTTATCAAATATTTTTAGCCAAACCTTTTCGGTAGTTGGTAAAGTTAACTGGATGGTAAATTGGGCTGCGACTGGATTTGCCCGAAGAATTAATTTAGGCAAAGGTGATGGTGGTTTATTATCCGCAATATTAACGCTATTGAAAGTAAAAACTGCCATACTTTCCGAAGTAAAGTTACCAGCTACATCGTAAGCGGTAACTTTAACATAATACCAACCATCAGAGAAATTAGCGGTCTGCCAACATTCTAAAGAGTCAGTAGTTTCAAGAATCGAATCGCCGTCCGTATTGGTAACGATAAAATAATAGTCACGGTATTGGTAATCCCCACGACTCCGACAAGGGTTGCTCGTTTTATAAACTACCCGAATTGCTGATTGATTAATCACACCGGAAAATTGGACAAACAAAGTGGTTGGAATTGAATCATACTCACCGCGAATTGAATATTCGATCCGATAGGGCGCTAATTTGTCCCATACCGTATCACCAGTAGTAAAACCGGTTTTGTCATAGATTTTGGCAATGATGTCAACATCACCATAAAGACTATCAGGATTGAGATAGATATTGGAGTTATTGCGGCAGAAGGCAAATCTTTGTCCAGGGCGGGCATCCTCAAATTGAGGTTTTACTGTATCGGTATTAGGAGAAAGCAATGTTAATGGATTTTGGACAAAAGCCCAATCCGCTTCATCCCAAGTGCTACCGGCATCTTTAATTCGAGCAAAATGGAGATGGTCAAATCCCTCAACTGGCCAGGGAACCAAATAGCCAATTAGGTCGCCTTCGTTGACTTCGTCACCGATATTCTTATGAAACTGGCTCGAGTCAATATGGGCATAGAGCCAACCTTCGCAAGAATCGGTATAGGCTAAACTGGAGTCGGCAATTGCTAACCGCCAATGGTATTGGGCTTGAATCGTCAGCCAAGCTTTTACCCAGCCATGGGCTACCGCATAGACCGGAGCGCCTTGCTGATTTGGTGTAATTATATCAATTCCGTTGTGAAAGTAAGGGCTACCACCGTAGTTCTGATAATTTCCCCAGTTATTACCTAAAGGATGAACCGAATCGGTTGGCGCAATTGGCCAGGGCACTGCCCATAACCAATTACTGAATAATAAAAGAAAACAAAGTTGAAATAATTTATTAACCAACTCAGTTAATCCGCTCGGTACATAATAACCGTTATTTGCCTGGTTGTCAAGATATGGTTGCGGCTAAAACTATTCTCCATTGGGAAATAATTGAACCCTTTCAATTGAAAATAAAAAGCAGACACTCGGTGCAAAATTTGAGCCCGGATGCGAAATTCTCCGCCCGCAGCGGATGACCCAAGGCATTAGTCACCTAAGTGTCTGCAGTAAATCGTTAAACAAAAATTGTGCCAAATTAAATAATCGGCGAAGCCGATTAAAAAAAACTTAAGAATGCGACTGCGTCGCAAATGAGGTCAAATCCTGTAACGGAAGTATAAAAGAAATCAGCACTTAAATCATCAAAACTGTTAGTTTAATGACCAACCCATCTTCTCCATTCTTAACAGTCGAAATTAACGGCTCATCTGCCTAATCTTTCAGCAGGTGAAAAGCCACCTTAGACCGGTTCTTGGGAATCGAAATGGGTTTTACTTCTTTGGATTTGATACTTGGCTAATAGCCGGTAAAATTGACTTCGGCTAATTCCTGAGGCTTTGACCGCCTGCGTGACATTCCAATTATAACGTGCCAAGAGTCGTAGAATGTAATCTTTTTCTAAACGGGCTTTTGCTTTAGGTAGTTGTGTTTCTAATGCTGGCTTTGCCTCGGTCGCTTGTGCTTTCTCACTTAAAATTCGACCTAAGGGAGCTAAATCGGCCGGAGTAATATATTCCTCGCGAGCAAGAATCACTGCCCGCTCAATCGTATTTTCTAATTCCCGGACATTACCGGGCCAGGAATAAGCCAAAAGTATATCCATCGCTTCTTTGGTAAATCCTTTTATTGACCGTTCGACCTCTTCGTTAAATTTCCGAAGGAAATGATTGGCTAAGTGGGGAATATCTTCTTTTCTTTCGCGCAAAGGCGGCAGGTGGATATTGACAACATTTAAACGATAGAAGAGGTCAGAGCGAAAATTACCCTGCCGAATTGCCTGTTCTAAATCTTTATTGGTGGCGGCAATAATTCGTACATCTACGGCAATTGTCTTTCGACCCCCCACCCGTTCAAATCTCTTTTCCTCCAGCACCCTTAAGAGTTTGGCTTGTAGGGCAAGACTCATATCGCCAATTTCATCCAGAAAGACTGTCCCGCCATCGGCTTGCTCAAACTTACCAATTCGGGCACTGATACCAGTGGCAGTTCCTTTTTCAATGCCAAAGAGCTCGCTTTCCAAGAGCGTCTCAGGGATTGCAGCGCAGTTAATCGTGACGAACGGTCTTTGGGCGCGGGGACTCTGCCGATGGATTGTTTGAGCAATCAGTTCCTTACCAGTTCCGCTCTCACCAAGGATTAAAACCGATGCCTTGGTCGGAGCTACGCGTTGCAAGGTTTCAAAAACTTCTAACATCTTTGGACTTTCCCCAATTATTCCTTCAAAGTGCGGTAGCGGTTTTTGCGAAATTGGTTGTGCCGATTCTATTCTTACCCCAATGCGGGTTCGGCTATGTTCTAAGGCTAAGGATAGGATGTTAGCTATTGTCTCTAATAGTGATGAGTCTAAACTTAAAGGCGGTGGTTTTTCCCAACGCAGGTAAAGAACCCCAAGATTATGACCAGCTAAGCGGAGTGGTAGATTGACACTTTGCGGCGTTAATATCAATTCGTCCCGCTTACATACCACAAGCGCCTCTTCTTTGGTTATCTTACCTAAAACGAAAGGTCGGGTTTCAAAGGCAAAAAACACACCAGCATCAAAGGTCAACATATCTTGTAATAAAGCTAAGCATTTTGGTGCTAATTCCGAAATCGGCAAAAGGTGAGAAGTGAGACTGGAGAGGCTTTTAATCAGTGCCACGCGGCGGTCTTTTTCGACTTCTAATCGGAAAAGTAATCGTTCTACGGCTTCGGATTCCTGGACAATTTCTAATTTCCGAAAGATATCAGCCGCTTCCCGCAAGAACCGTAGGGCGGTATCGCGAATACCAGTCTCAGCTAAGGAACTTCCGTAATCGAAATAAATCTTACCCAATTCGTAACACTTTCCCATTCCTTCGAGCAATTCAATCCCACGTTCGAAGGCGGATTTGGCTTTGGTCAAATCATTTTGACTAAAATAATATTTGCCCAATACCCGGTAAGCACTCGCTTCATTCTTCTTTGCCCCAATTTCCGAACTTAAGGCTAAGGACTTCTGCAAAAAGTTGAAAGCCTCGGTAATCTCTTTGGTGGCTAAAAGCAATTCGGCTATTCGCCAATAAACTTCAGAGAGTTCAAACTTGTCTTCAATTTCTAAAGAGAGGTTCATATCTTCGATGTAGTAATTCATACTTCGGATATAATCACCGGCGAGAAAATAGGCATTACCCAAGTTGCCAAAAGCCTCGGCTTTTCTTGGTTTAGCATTGGCTAACTCTGCGGTCTTCACGGCTTGCTCAAATAATTGAATCGCTTTATCTAACCGACCCCGTTTCTGATAAATTTCACCAATATTATTATAACAAGCCGAAATTCCTGCCAAGTCGTTGGTCTTTTCTTTCTCCACCAGTGCCCGATAAAAAAATTCAATTGCCTTCTCCAAATCACCAAGGTCTTCATAAAGTAAACCCAAATTGTTCAATGAGATGCTAATTGACCTGGAAATTGTGATTGGGTCTAAATCGACTGCGCCTGGGGTTTTTAAGACTTGGTCCCTTAAACGTTCTTTGATTGCCAAACTCTTCTGGTGAGCATCCAATGCCCGTTCCAAATCGCCTTTATCCCAAAATACATTTCCTAAGTTATTGTAATGGGTGGCTAATAACAATTCATTACCTAATTCGGTATATAAACTTAGACAGCGTTCGTAATGCTTTACTGCCGAATCCAATTCACCCCTTTGTTCTTGGATAAGACCCAGAACGCCACAGGCTTGTCCTTCCAGATTTTTATCTTTAGTCACTTCGGCGATTTTCAAAGCCTTACTGGCGCACTCTTGCGCTTCATCAATTTTACCCTGGCGCCAGTAGATTATTGCCAAACTCCCTTGGGCTAAACCGGTAATCCGCATATCCTTATTATCTTTGCCGATGGTTAATGCCTGCAGGGCATAGCGTTCAGCCTCCCTTATGTCAAACAGGTGGGACTGAATATAGTTGGCAAGTTCGATAAGCAAAATGGCTTTTGGGATTGGTGATTGTTCTTTTTTGATCTTTTCTTTAAGCTCGGTTATCCGTTCGTCCATACTTCTTGGTATTCTATAACTTAATATGAGTAGAATGTCAAGGGAAATCTTTTGGGAACGCTACCCCTTTGGCACCCCAAAAGATTTGACGCAATTGAATTTTTAGTAGCCAATTGCAATATTTACCCGATTCAGGTCAGCTTCATTTTATTATTGACAAACCGCCATAAACCGATAAGATTAGAAGTGGAATTGTGCAAACTAAAGGAGGCAAAGTGACGAAAAATTTGTTGCACTTAACAAAGATTAGCCACCGAGAATGGAGAGCACCGGAATTAAATTCTAAATTTATCTCCATATCTTCAGTGGCGCTGCGGCAGATAAAGACGGCAAGAATCTTTTTGCTAAAAGGACTTGTTTTATTTTCGTTGGTTAGTGGTCAAGCCCATGTACCATTTAGTGCCCGAATGAACGGTGGCAGGATTGAATACTCTAATGGGCGTTATGAAAAAGCCGCCGAACAATTTGCGTTTGCAGTTGCTGATAATCCCAAGAGTGCCGAAGCCCGAACTTGGCTGGGGATGGCATTATCGCACCTGCAAAGAAACTTAGAAGCGGCCGCCCAATTCGATACCGCTTCCCAATTAGATTCGCTTTATTTTAACAAGATGCTAAAAAACGAGGATTGCCGGTACCAAGCGCTCACTTCTTTTTCGCTGGCCAGCCGGGAACTGATGATTTCCAGTGACACTAATGATTGGAAAGTTGCGCTCAATTATACCAAGCAGGTTTTAAAGCAAGAACCGAAGAGCCGTCAGGCTTTGACAATTTTAGCTCAACTTTATCTTCAATTGAATCAATTAGCTGATTTAAGAACCCGTGCCTTGGAATTAATTCGAACTGATTCCACTAATCCTTTGGGTTATACGATGCTTGGCTTATATTTCTTTAACCAGTCGGATTGGGATTCGGTTCGGGTTTATTATTTAGCCGCTGCCAGACAATATCAAACCCAGTATCAGCAGATTAAGGAACAGTTAGCCAATGTTCTTGCTATCAAGGATACGATAAAATTAAATAAAATTACAACGAGTCTAATTATAGCGCGCCGGGACCGCAATCCCAAACGATTGCAGACGCTAATTGAGGACTCCTTAAAGGCTAAGCCTAAACTTCCCGTGTTGACCCGGATTGCCGATGACCTGTATATTATTGAGAGCGAGTTGAACACAAGTTACTTCCGGGCTGGTGTGGCAAGTTTACAGAGAACTAATCAGGAAAAGACTAAAGAGACCCAGGAGTTTTATTTACAACAAGCTAAAACCGAATTTGAGCAAGCCCTTTTTTATAATCCGAATGATTTGGATGCGAAGCACAATTTGGCGTTCATTTTTTACCGCCAGGGCGGTTTAGCCGCTGACCAGCGGGCGATGGAACTTTATGAAGAAATCATTAAAGCCGCGGTGGTTTCTCTTACCGACCCAAGATTACCTTCTGACCTCCAAGATTCGCTTTACTATTTAATTACCAAAGAGGTAATGGCGAACAAATACTTACAAATTCCGCCGGAACTAACGGTTAAAGTCGAAAACGAATTTTACAAAAAGGGAGTTGAGATAACTAATCTTGAATGGCTCTATTTCCCAAATCTAACTGCTAACACATTTGATAAGAAAGGTGTCTTTCTTGCCAAATTGGCACCCCAGGCCTTAGAAAATCTTTATCTTTTATATGGCTCGGCACAAGCCAATGTCGCAATGGGACTAAAGCAAGAGAAAAAAATCCAGGAAGCGCAACAACAATTCGAATCGGCAATTGTTTCATTCGATTTAGTTTTAGCACTAAATCCGAAAAATACTGATGCCATCAAGAGTAAAGGGGTTTGCTTATCCGAACTGGGACGAAAACAAGAAGCCTATGAATTACTGAAACGGTTGGAAAATTTACAGAAAGAGAAGTGATGGTTTTCCTGTTTTATAAGAGTTCAAGATGGTTCAACATTGTTTCCGCCTCAGGCGGATTCAAGATAGTTCAAAAAGCCATTAGAAAGGAAGGATAAGGTGAATAAACTTTTAAATCTTATCATTTTGCTTTTAGCTCTGGCTTTGGTTGCGGTGATTGTCTATCCCCAATGGCAGGAGTCAAGACCGGTTAAAGTTCGATTAGGTTGTGACAGCACGGTTACTTCGACGGTATTTTTTGTTGCGCAAGAGCGCGGTTTTTTTAAGGACAATCGGATTATTCCGGAGTTTGTTTTCTTTTCTGACCCTCAAATGGCGTTGGATGCCCTTTTTCGTGGTGAAATTGATTGTGGCGTATTTCCTTGGCACTTAATTTTCCAACGCATCGCTACCGCTCAAGAGACTGTAAAGGTCTTTATCTCCCAGGACTTTCGCGCCTCTTTGCCCGTGGATGCATTAATCGTGAAGCCGCAATCCAAGATCACCAAACTGGCGGACCTAAAGAAAAAGAAGATTGGTTATCCTAATCAACTACGCGATATTATGCCGGCTTTATTCGAAGGTGCTGGTTTAAATCCGAAGGATTTTAACTTAGTCGAAATGGCAAATCGAGCTTTATTCCCCCAGGTCTTACAAGGTACGCTTGATGCTTGTTTGGTTTTAGAGCCGGAGCGTTATCGGGCAGTGGTGGCGCAAGCCCAAGTGATTGCGGACGCACCCTTAGCCAAATATATTATTTCACCGTTCCCGGGTGCCGCAATTGGCTACACTTCTTCTTTCTTACTCAAAAATCGTAAGACCTGTGTGCGGTTGAAGTTGGCATGCGATGCGGCAATTGGCTATACCGACCAAAATCCGGAAGTGGCGCGCCAAATCCTTGAGAAGTATTTAGGTTTTGGCCCACAGGAACTTGTTGACTGCCGCCTGCCCGATATGCAGAAACTGGTGGAAATAAATAAGGATTTGATTAAAACTTTTGCTGACCGGTTAAAAGCGAGCGGTGTCATTAATAATGATATTGATGTTAAATCAATTGTGGTCGAACCGGTGAAACTAAAGCCGTAAGTTGCCTAATGAGATTGACCCGGTCGTGCTTAGGTGGGGGGCTGGCGGTCCCCTGTCACCCGAAACCCGCCCAAGCGGGACCGAAAAGACATGCTGAGTACTGGAACTGGCAAGAGCAACTTGCTGGAGGGAAAACGATGAAGGTCGGGTCTTACAATGGCTTTGGCTACAAACCCCGCCAGGACCGGAAGGTAGCAACGGTAAGTAGCTGGAAGTCAAGTGTAAGGGTGCCTGACCAGAGTTTTTACCCATCAAGTCCTTTCCGGTTTCAGGCGAACTTGTCGCACGACCGGGAAAAATAAACTGATGGGTTATCAAGTCCTTGCCCTTAAGTATCGGCCCCAGACCTTTGATGAAATTTGGGCGCAAGACCATATCAAGGAGACATTAAAACGAGCAATCGAGCAGAATAAAATTGCCCATGCCTATCTCTTTGCCGGCCCGCGAGGAGTAGGTAAGACCACCACCGCCAGAATCTTAGCCAAAAGTTTATGTTGTGTAAAAGGACCAACCACTACACCTTGTAATGAATGTTCAATCTGTAAAGAGATTACTGCTTCTCGAAATATGGATGTCTTAGAGATTGATGGCGCCTCAAATCGTCGGATTGAAGAGATAAGGGAATTACGCGAGAACATTAAGTATTTACCAACCTCGGCTCGGTATAAAATTTATATTATTGACGAAGTCCATATGTTAACGACCGAGGCGTTTAATGCCTTACTTAAGACCTTAGAAGAACCCCCCAAGAATGTAGTTTTTATTTTTGCTACTACTGCCCCCCATAAAGTACCAGGAACAATCCTTTCTCGTTGTCAGCGGTTTGATTTTCGCAAGGCAACAGTTGAAGAGATTCAGCAACGATTGGATTGGTTAACCAAAAAAGAAAATATAAAGATTACCCCCGAAGCCCTTCATGCAATAGCGCGGCGGGCGGATGGTGCCATCCGCGATGCCGAAGTCATTTTGGACCAACTCTGGGCATTTCGTCCTGAAGGAATCACACCAGATGCGGTCTATGAACTTTTAGGCATTGTGCCAACTACAATCTTCGAAGAATACGCTGAACTACTTACCAAAGGTGACCAGTTGGGTTTGGTTCAATTCATTGATAAGATTTTTGCTGCTGGATATGACACGATTGAATTCTTCACCAGTCTAATTGAATATTTTCGGTCCTTATTGATGATTAAACTCGGTTTAGATTCTAATGCCTTAGGGCTTTTGCCGGACGACTATACCAAACGTCAAATGCTGAGTCAAAGGTTTGAACAAACGATGCTATTAACGATAATCAATACCCTCTGTTCGACCGAAGAACAAGTAAAACGAAGCCTTTTACCCAAAACCCTACTTGAAGTAGTCTCATTAAGATTAGTAAGATTATGTTTACCAAAGATGGGGGAAGTGACTGGGATTTCTGACAAAGTGGTTGAATCTAAAATGCCAGCCGAAGCGAATTTTACCACCAACCCAACATCCAACAACCGAACAAATCTCGATACGCTTTGGCAAGAATTATTAACTCGCCTCCGTGCCCAAAAACTGCCCTTAGCCAGCCGGCTCGAATTAGCTACACCACTGAGATTAGAAGGGAACATCCTTTATGTTCAATTTCCGGCTAATCATTCGGTGAATCGTGACCACTTTGAAGCCGGTAAGGTTTTAGCTGAGGCGGTATTGGGTGAATTAATTAATAAACCGGCAAAGATTATTTCGGAATTAGCCCCGACCCAATCAGCGCCGAGCTCTGCCAATAACCAAAAACCGTCTTCAACCAATTTCGATTTAAAAAAGATTGGCAATGTCTTTGAATACGAAGAGATTGAATAAACCGGTAAAATGGCAAAGACAATTGACCGTTTAATTGGCGAACTGGTAAAATTACCAGGAATTGGTACCAAGACTGCGCAGCGGATTGCATTTTATCTCTTAAAAACTGATTCGGCATTTGCCGAAAGTTTAGCTCAGGCAATAATTGATGCGAAACGGAATCTCCACTTTTGTTCGGTTTGTTTCAATTTAACTGAGAATGACCAATGTGAAATTTGTTCTGACCCAAAACGCGACCGCAGTTTGTTATGTGTGGTTGAAGATGTTTCGGACATTTTAGCGATTGAACGAAGCCAAAAATTTTGTGGTCTTTATCATGTTTTAGGCGGCGTGCTTTCCCCGCTTGACCATATCGGACCGGACGACTTAAAAATCAAAGAACTTTTAGCCCGATTGAACAAAGAAATTTTTTCAGAAGTAATTATTGCCACCAATCCCACTACCGAAGGTGAAGCGACCGCCTTTTATTTAGCTAAAATTATTAAGCCGCTCGGCGTCAGGGTCACTCGAATTGCTCGGGGATTACCTATCGGTAGTGACTTAGATTTAGCCGATGATGTCACTGTCTCTAAGGCGATTGAAGGCAGAAAGGAAATTTGAGTTAATGGGAAAATTAGCCACAATAACGGCGTGCCAGTTGCTTCTGGCCGCCAAAGCGTATCCAGCGCCGATTACCTCGGCGCTACTTCCATACTGTGGCTAATTTTGACAATGCCAGAAAATAAGGAGGAGCAATGAAGATAGCAATAACGGCCCGGCACTTTGAATTAACCCCTGCCCTGAAAGACTTTGTTCAAGAAAAATTGACCAAACTTGACCGCTATTTAAATGGGATGACCGAAGGTGAAGTAATTCTCAGTCGGGAATCGGGATTGGATACGGCGGAAGGTAAGCTCCATTTTCGGCACAACCTATTTGTTGCTAAAGGTAAATCCAATGATATGTATTTAGCGGTCTCGGATATGGTGAACAAACTATTAAAACAACTAAAAACCCAAGAGAGTAAATGGCGAACCAAAAAACGAACAGTTCGGAGTAAAGTCTAAAATGGCAATAAAATATAAAGAGATCACAGTCAAGACCTTCGTTGAAGAAAAACAAGAAGACTTTCGTCTCGAAGTCTTAGCCGGTGCTCGGTATTTGGAAAAAAAGAAGATTGTCACACCTGACATCAATCGCCCGGGTATGGCGTTGGCTGGGTTCACTGGTATTTTTTTAGCCGAAAGGATTCAGATAATCGGTCGAACCGAAATCTCCTACCTTAAAACTCAATCGGAGGCGACGGCGATTCAAGCGATTAAACGCATCTTTGCCTTTCAACCACCTTGTATTATTGTCACCAAACGGGTTAAAGTTCCTAAATTCTTCTTAGAGGCGGCTGAAACTAGTCAGGTGCCAGTTATCTATACCCGCTTTGATACTACCCACTTTATCCATCGGATTAGCGCCTATCTCGATTATCGTTTGGCACCCGAGACTTATCTACACGGTGATTTGGTTGATGTTTACGGGGTTGGACTTTTAATTGTCGGTGAATCTGGCATTGGCAAAAGCGAATGCGCTTTGGATTTAGTTGACCGTGGGCATCGCTTAATTGCTGATGATTTGGTAAAAATTTTACGCCGGGGTGAAGGGATTCTAATGGGCTATAGTGCTGCCAAAACCCCGGCTCTGCAACATCATATTGAGATTCGTGGGGTCGGGATTGTTGACATCTATAATATCTATGGTATCCGCTCGGTGCGGGTGCAGAAAAGAGTAGAAATTTTGGTGGAATTGGTTCGTTGGACCAAAAGATTAACCTATGACCGGATTGGTATCGAAGACGAATTTGCGGAAATCTTAGGAGTTAAAATTCCGCGTATCCGCGTCCCAGTAATTCCGGGCAAAAACTTAGCCTTAGTTTGTGAAGTGATTGCCAAAAACCACATTGCAAAAATTCTCGGCTATCACCCGGCAAAACTATTTAATCAAGAATTATTGAAAGTGATGAAACAACAACCAAAGATTGACCCCTTCATAACTGATGATTTGGAATAATGATTAAAGGACTACTTATTGGCCATGGCAAATTTCCGGAGACCTTATTAGAGGTAACCCGTTCAATTATTGGTGAAATCACCGAGTTCGCCACGGTATCTTACGAAACTGGCTCTTCGGAAGAATTGGAATTGAAGATAAAACAAGCCTTGGATTCGTTAGGCGATGGTGAAAAGATGGTTTTTGTTGACCTTTATGGTAGCAGTGGTGCTAATATTTGCTATCGGCTTTTAGCCCAATCGAGTTCGGCAGCGATCATCTGTGGGGTCAATTTACCAATGCTCATAAAATTTTTTCGTTACCGCAACCGATTAGATTTAAATGAATTAGCCGAATTGGTCAAAAAAACCGGCAGCGAAGAGATAAAACGATGAAACTGCGCAATGCTTTGAAAAATAAATTTCAAAATTAGCCAATAAATCTAAAAGAAGATTTTCTAACTCCAATTTTTAATTCTTAAATCTGGGGAGATGAAAAGAAACCCCTCGTCCTTTAAAGTTTATGGAAAGTTTGCCTTTCACCGGAAAGGTTTTGTGCCAGAAAAAGTTGAAATATATTTCAACCTAAAAATGACCGATTTTTTCATCTATCGTGTTGGTCATCCGTCAGTTACGCTGATTTTCCTTT
>JBDRUX010000025.1:0-26148 GCA_039801565.1 Caldifarciminota bacterium | reverse complement strand
TTAAAAATCCCAAAGACAACCTTGCTGGGAAATTATTGGACGAAGTTGGATTAAAAGGTTTTAAAATCGGCGGTGCTTATGTTTCCAATCGCCACGCCAATTTCATTATCAATCAAGGTGGCGCAAAATTTAATGACGTATTAGAACTCATTCAAATTATGAAACTGCGGGTAGAAATGAAAACCAACATCATCTTAGAAGAAGAAATTGAAATTATACCTAAAAAAGGGGGTGAATTTAATGGCAAAAAGTAAAAAGATTGCCGGCATTGATATTGGAACAACAAAAATTGCCTGTATCATTGCCGAAACACCCGACAATATCAAATTAAATGTTTTGGGGTTAGGAACCGCACCACCTGATGGTTTTAGCAATGGTGTGGTAAATAACTTAGACAAAGCCGCTGAATCGGTGGCATTGGCAATTGAAGGTGCCGAGAAAGCGGCGGGTACGAAATTGACCCAAACTTCAGTCTATGTCGGAATTACCGGCGAACACATCAAGCATCTTCAGGGAATCGGTGCGATTCCAGTCAAAAAACCAACCAAAGGAATAACTGAGCACGACTTAGACAAAGTAATTGAACAAGCCCAAGCGATTCGATTACCTAATGACGAACAAATTTTGCATGTGATACCAACTCAATTCATTGTCGATGGCCAAAAAGGTATTCGCAACCCATTAGGACTTTATGGCATCCGCCTTGAGGTCGAAGCCTTAATTGTAATTGGCGCGGTAACCGCAATTGAAAATATTTATCGAATGCTTGACCGATTAGGAATAAAAGTGCGGGGCTTGGTACTGCAATCTATTGCCGCTTCTTACTCAGTAACTGAGCCGATGGATAAGGATTTAGGAGTTGCGATAGTTGATATTGGCGGTATTACTGATATTGCAGTGTTTAAAGACGGCGAGCTGCGTTTTAGTAAAGTGATTGGTTTAGGGGGCAAACATATTACCCAGGACATTGCAATTGGATTGCGAACACCTTTTCATCGCGCCGAGACAATTAAACTTAACCATGGAACAGCCTTAGTCAATGCGGTAACGGAAGACGAAGTAATTCCTCTTGCCGATGAAAAAAATAATAACAAACATGTATCAAAACGATTACTGGCATCAATTATTGAACCACGCGTCGAAGAAATTCTAATTCATGCCGAAGCCGAAATTCGTAAGACCGGTTACGCTGAAGCATTGTCAGCCGGCGTAGTTTTAACAGGTGGCACGGCACAATTTCCTGGCATTGCAACATTAGCCGAACAGATTTTTGGGTTACCAATAAAAATTGGCATCCCGGAAGGTGTGAATGGCAATAGCGATGCGGTTCGTAATCCGGCTTATGCGACAACGGTTGGTTTAATCCGCTATGGGCTGGAAGGCAAACATTTCCATAGCCGGATTACGCCGAGTCTTTGGACAATCATCAGAGAAGAATTCAGAAAATGGTTCGCCTAAAAACAAAACCGTTAGCAAAGGAGGCAAATAGTGATTGAACCAGTTGAAGAAAAAAATTTAATCAAGATTGGTGTGATTGGCGTAGGCGGAGCGGGCTGTAATGCAGTGAATCATATGATTGAAGCTGGCCTAAAAGGTGTGGAGTTTTATGCTGTGAATACTGACTTACAATCTCTGCAAATGAATTTGGCTCCTAATAAAATTCAGATCGGGGCGCAAATTACCGGTGGCTTAGGCTCGGGTGGCGATCCCGAAATCGGTCGAAAAGCTTGTGAGGAATCAATTGATTTATTACGGGAGATATTAACTGGCTTAGATATGGTCTTCATCGCCGCTGGCGAGGGCGGTGGAACTGGCACCGGTGCAACGCCATTGGTAGCAGAAACTGCCAAGGCGCAAGGCGCACTGGTGGTGGCAGTCGTAACCAAACCCTTTGCCTTCGAGGGTAGAGGTCGGATGCGGAAGGCTTTAGCCGGTTTGGAAAATCTTAAAGAAAAGGTCGACACGCTGATTGTCATTCCTAACCAGAAGTTACTGGCGGTCTATGGTGAGCAAAGTGCCTTTGAAGCATTTCGTTTAGCCGATGAGGTATTGTTAAATGCTGCAAAAGGAATTTCCGAAATTGTCACATCGTCCCAAATGATAAATATTGATTTTGCCGATGTCCGTTCCGTAATGACCGAAAGGGGCGGTGCCTTGATGACGATTGGCACTGCCAGCGGTGAAGGACGAGCTACCGAAGCAGCGCATCGGGCAATCAGTTCGCCTTTAATTGAGGATATCAATATCGGTACCGCAAAAAAAGTCCTTTTGAACATAACGGGTGGAGATACAATGACCCTTCATGAAGTAAGTGAAGCAGCATCCATTGTTCATAATGCGACTAATGGTCAAGCCGATATCCGATTAGGCGCCGGCCGAGACAGAACTTATAAGGATATGATGAAAGTAACCGTCATTGCCACTGGAATTGAAGAGGCGCTCCCCAAACCGGAAGAAGTGTGTGAATTGCTTAAATCGGATGAGATATTCCCAACGCGCCGCCGACGAATTCGACAAGAAGCCGAGTGGGCGATTGATAAAACAAATCTGGACATACCAACTTTTCTAAGGAGGCAGTTGGATTAGATTAAATAGAATCGAAATGTAACTTGTGTTAAATTAGATTTAACTTAGTCTTATGCAACAGCTGCGTTTCTATTCGTAATATTGGCTCTAAATCAAATTGTAAAACTATTATCTTTAGGACGATTTGGGACATTTTCTGACAAGATTATACTAGAAGAAGATTTTATCTATTCATTTAGCAGAACAGAAAGCGATAAGAATGAGATGTTGGTGCTTTACGATTAAGGGCGCATTTTTTCCTTCTCGTTGATAATAGTTAAATTTTACGATTGACACTGTGAATACTTAACTTAAAATATTTCTACTCACTCGCTTGGCAATGTTGGAGTGACCATTTTTAGTTTGGGTTACAACCATTATCTCAAGTTATCAAATAAAAGCGAAAAGCAGATTTAAAATGTACCATTATTTGATTCAAATGAATTAGAAGAACTGAGTTCAAATGGAGGCAACCTATCTCGATTTTCGTTATCTTCAATTAAAAAAGATTCCCAGTTCATCGCGTTGTATCATATTCAGTTTATTAGCTGGAATCGCTTTAGCTCTACCTTATTTATTTTCTCTAATCTTTGGGGCTACTGTTTATTTTACGGTTCAGCCCTATTATGACCATTCCGGTGCGATTCGGGTCAATCCAACCATTGCTAACCCCTACAGTTTGGATTTTTGCCGTTACATTGGTAAAAGTTTTACGCAGTTACTTACCGATTTAGCAATTTACTTGGTGGCAATTAATCTTTGGTCGTTTTTTATGTCTTGGCTGTTGAATGATACGAAGCAACGTTGGCAGTTTTTCCTTTCGGCGATTACGATTGGATTCAGTCTACCTGTAATCGTATTTACTTTGTCAATTTTCACTGATATCAATCTTTTTGACAGGTTGAATGGTATTTTAAACAATCCTATAGCAATCTATCTCCTTTTAAGTTTTGCCTTAGGCATAACTTTTGGGCCCAAAAAATTAATGGATATGGTAATTCCCAGTCTAATTGGTTACTTGATTGGTCATCTGATATTAATCTATGCGGTAGCCCAGATTAGCAAGATTAGTTTTGACAGTCTTGTGTCCACCGGGTATATTACCAATTGGCTATTGCTCATTCAAATTCTAAAGAATCTAATTTGGAATTTTTTGCTTGGGCTTGGTGTCTATTCAACTTACCGGGGCGCGCGGAAACTGACGGATTCATTGGCTCATTTTGAAAACAGAAAAACTCAATAATCTTCCTTGACTTATCGTTTATTTTCCTTATGATTTAATCAAGAGGCAACAATGCGTCGCAGACCACAAAGTCCATTAGCGAAATATAAAAACTGGATTGGAATGGGGTTGGTGCTTTTGGTATTTGTAGTTGTTCTTTTAACTGTGGGCAAACCCTCAGCGCCAAAAGCAAAGACCAGTAGCAAAAAAGCTTCGGCAACAAAGACCGAACGGGTCGAACGGGGTGAGCGGGTAAGGCGCAAAAGGACCGCAACCGAGCGACTTACGGCTAAAGCGCAACGTCAACTGGAACGAGCACGCCGGCGCGAAGAACGGCGGGCATTAGCCCAAGAAGGAGTTAGACGAACTAGCCGGAGCGAACGGTCAAGTTCAAGACAACCTTCTGGCGGACGAGTCAAAGTTGAAGGAGGTTATATCTTAAGGGGTATCTTTGTTGATGAACGTGGGGAACGCTATGCCTTAATCGGCGAACGAAGGGCAAAAAGTGGCGATGTAATTGTCGGTCGAAAGATCCAAGAAGTCCAGCCAGACCGAGTTCGGGTTGAGTACGGTGGAGCCTATTACGAAGTTAAAATAGGCAATTCGCTATTTTAAAAAGTATTCAGCCGACCGGCTCTATAACCCCCATCAAGCCAGTTTAATTTAACATTTTGCCGGAAAATTACCTTTGATTATTTTATTATCTCGCAATAGCAAAAGCCGATTTATCATTATAAAATTGCTGCCCTAAATCTCCCAGACGAAATTGAGATAAGCCAGATAACGGGACACAAGGACACTCCAAACCAGTCGGGTTAATTTTGCTTGGCTCGACTATGCTAGGCAATTTTCTAACTTGGCTTGACGGGCAATTTGCTGGTGAATGCTACTCTCCTTGCTTCTTGATTACTTGCTTAACTGTTTTAAGGTCATATTCAGCTCCAAATTTTTCACTTGTCTAAGTGTAGACTTGGCAAAGAGTTATATAACCACCTTCTCTAATAACTTTCGTATTTGGGTTATAAACAATTCCCGATTAAAGGCGAAAGTCTACCTACTGACTGGCCTTCTGGGCAATGGTGCAGGCAAGCCTCTGGGCAGTCCGGTAGGTTGCCCACCCCCTTGCCTACTGGCTAGCCTAGGGGCTAGCCCACCCCCTATCCCCCTGGCTTGTCTCATAAACTGCCTACTTGACTGACCGGTAGGTTGACTACTGCCTTGCCTCCGGTATTGACCAGAGGATTGCCCGGTAGGTAATCCAGATAGCCAGTTAGAGAACGGAATATTAGTTAACTCTTTATTTAATCTGAGTTTAGGCTTAACCAATTGTGATTGAAATTGAAATCAAGTCAAAAGAAGTAGTTAGCTTTGAACCAAATTAAGGACTTAATTCCTAAATTATCAATGTGGCTGGAATTGAACTTCACCCTATAGCAAACCTAAACTCTAAACAATAGATTGGCTTTGGGCATTAATAGAACCAAGGGTTATTCTCTTAAGATTGGTGGATGGTAGTCAAGGTCTTTAAACCGATGTTTACCTTTTGATTTGCCATACTGAATTGCCGAAACTGGACAACAGTTGATACAGCGGGCACAGAGAATACAGGCCCGGTCAAATAAGACATCTTTCGGACCAATTTTTTTAATATTATTGACTGGACAGGTCTGTTCACAGAGGCGACAATTGGACCGACATTTCTCATCAACATAAAATTTGTGATAATGAAAATAAGGACGATAGAGTTTATTTAGCCAAAAACCAGTGACGAAAGAGAGAAATTTCATAAAAAGGTTATCCCCGGAAATTTTACCTTTGCCGGTTTGAATCATTTTAACAAACTCTTTTGCCTTTTCATCTGCCAACCGCTTTAACTTAACTAACCGATTGGATTTTGGGTCGTCGGCATCAAATATAAGATTATCATTACTCGGCATTTCAAAGCACTCAGCAGCGTTAATACAAAATCCTTTCTTTTTCAACAAATCTTTCGCAATGCCTAATGCCCCTAATGCGGTTGGACCACCTGCGGTCGCAAAGACGAAACTATTTTTGCTTGAGCAATTAGGCAAATCCTCAATGAACTTTCTTACGTTAATTGGCAAATTCCAGGCGTAAAGCGGAAAACCAAAACCAATCAAATCATAATCTTCTAAATTTGGTATTGTTTTAATTCGGTCAATCGCCTGCAGCACCATATCATAGCCACTGGCCTGAAGATATTTTAGACATTGCTTGGCGACAAACTCGGTATTACCAGTCCCACTGAAATAAAAAATAATACCTTTCACATTGATTAGAATTTAATAAGATTTAACGGTTGAGTTCGAATCTCGACTATGATTTCTTAAATCCCGATTGATATCCCAGCAAACCAGACTCTTTGTTTCCCACCCTCTTCGATGATTGATGGGACTTCCATTAACATTATTTCGACATTTCTTCCCGGACGATAGCTTATCCCATAACCAAAGCTTCTAAAATCGAGCCAGCCGCTGCGTTCTTCTTCAGTTGTTTTAAGGTCTAATTCGTTTATCGAGCCGCTTACTTCGCTTTCTCCGGTTTGAGGTCCATCAGTATAAACTCGGTGAATAGAATCGTATTCGACCGTAATGAACGATGTGGTTCTTGCCACTAAATCACGAAATAGTTGCCAGGTATATCCAACGCTTAATTTAAATGGACCGGAAGATATTTCGAGCCCCTGTAACAAGTAAAGATTGACTCGGATGTTATAATTATCTGTTTCTTTCATTTTCCAGAAGATCTCATTTTCAACATAACCAAGGGTATCGTAGTGGTTAACGGAGTAAAAGATATACTGCAGGTAATCCGGACCCAATTTCTCTTTCGTTTTCTCAATTTTAAGTAGCGGTTTTATTCCAAACAGGTATCGGAAATCAATGTTATTAAAGTTTGACCGATAGTCACCGCCAAACCCTAGGGCCGCCGCTATTTTTTCTCGTTTAACGTTTTTTGAAGAGTTAAAGGAATTTTTTTCGATATATAATGAATATTCCGCTTCTTTTACAAAATCTTCGCTGCTCGTGGAGATTTCTCCGTCGGTTTTGTTATATGAAAAACCCAAAAATAAATTTTTTGTAAGCCTATCTTTCCAGCGTCCTTGAAATGTCAGGTCTAAACCAAAACCTTTCTCTTTTTTTCGGTAGTCTTCAAATTCGTAGTCGACCGATACATATTCTTCCGCGCCATCAATTTCTAACACTAAGAATGAATCTTTATCAAAAAAGGCATCCTTCTGGTTGAAATTTAAGATATAGGGCTTCAAGGCTATCGCATATTCCTTATCGCCAAAATCTTCCAGCAAACCAAAAGTCAGGGGTAAAACGAACGTTTTGCTCGTCAAATTTTCATCATATACATTTAAGTCGAGGGAATATTCATTGGTCTCTATATCGAGATCTTTGCTTATTTGATTTCCTAATATTAAATTTGGGCTCAGCATAAGACCGGTCTTATAACCACCAATCGGAACACTCAAAATTAATGGGAAATTATATCCTCCATAACGATTAGATTCTTTATGTTCAGAAAAATCGTAACCATGTGTTCTGATTGTAGTATCCTTCGTAGTTTCGCTGTTACTTGAGTGAGAAATCTCAAATGGGGTTATTAACCCAAATTTTGTTCGATTACCCTTATTTAACAGAAGATAGCCAGAAAGCGCTAAGGGAAACGGTTGGTAGGAATATAATGAAGAATTGAAATTGGTGAGCAAAAACTCAAAATTTCTTTCGTAATTGGATAATTTCGCCGGATTAATAAAAAGGTCAGTATAGTGATCCTCGATTAAACCAGCGAACTCTCTGCCTAAAACTTCCATTCTTAAAGAATATTGGCAGAGCGTTAGGGAGAAGAATAGGGCAATTAAAAGACCAATTCTTCTCATTTCTCCTCCTCGAAGATGTGAAGTAGCGGGGGCTGGATTCGAACCAGCGACCTTGAGGTTATGAGCCTCACGAGCTTCCAGGCTGCTCCACCCCGCAATTGTCATATTTATAGCAAAAAATTCGCTTCTGTCAAGTCTAACCCTATTATTGACTTCACCAAAATCAGCAATATGATAAAACCGTGTTTTGGCGCATCGAAATAAAAAAGTTGACCCCAGACCCAGAAGTTACTGCCTTAATGCATGATATAAAAGACTTAAAGGTTAAGGGAATTAAAGAGATTCAAATCCTTCGGGTCTATTTCATCTCAGGAATAAAGAATAAAAGTGCGATTGAAAAGATTGCCAAAATCTTGCTTTGTGACCCGGTCACTGAATCGTTTTGTATCGGCTACTTTCCCACTCCAGGACTGAGGTCGGTCGAAATTGTTTATAACCCAGGGGTAATGGACCCCGCCGCGGAAACTATTATCGGCGCTCTAACCGCCATGGGCTATCCGAATTGCCAGGTCAAGACCGGCAAACGCTATCTCTTTTCGGGTTCAACCAAATCCGAACAAATTAAAAAGGTAGCCGAAAATCTCCTTTATAATCCATTGATTCAGCACCAAGCAAAAAGAGGTGAAAGGATATTTATTGAACCCGCGCCCTATAAATTCAAAGTTATTCAATTGCCAATCATTGACAAAAGTGATGACGAATTGATGGAATTGTCACGTTCCCGCCAACTTGCGCTCAATCTTGCCGAAATGCGGACACTGAAAGATTATTATACTAAATTGGGGCGCAATCCCACTGATATTGAACTGGAAACTTTTGCCCAGACTTGGTCCGAACATTGTAAGCATAAGACTTTTACCGGTATCATTGATTACCAAGGTCGCAAGATAAATAACCTCTTAAAGTCAACAATCTTTCGCGTCACCAAAGAATTGAATCATCCCTTATGTCTTTCGGTCTTCAAGGACAATTCAGGTGTGATTGCATTTGATTCGGAATGGGCAATTACCTTTAAGGTCGAAACCCACAATCACCCATCAGCTTTAGAACCCTATGGCGGTGCTGCCACCGGTATTGGTGGGGTGATAAGAGATTGTTTGGGAACTGGTTTGGGTGCCAAACCGATTCTTAATACCGATATCTTCTGCTTTGCCCCACCCGATTTTCCTTTAGCCAAAATCCCAAAAGGAATTCTATCACCCCGCAGGATAATGAAAGGAGTCGTTGCCGGGGTCCGCGACTATGGTAACCGAATGGGCATACCAACTGCTAATGGTGCCATCTATTTTCATAATCAGTTCTTATGTAATCCACTCGTTTATTGCGGTACCGTTGGTCTAATTCCGAAGGATAAGATCGAAAAACGGATTCAACCTGGTGATTTAATCGTTCTGGTTGGGGGCAGAACCGGTCGAGACGGGATTCATGGTGTTACCTTTGCCTCTTTAGAATTGACTGAGGCGTCGGAAAAGATCTCTGCCACGGCTGTTCAAATTGGTAACCCAATCGAAGAGAAGAAATTGACCGATGTTATCTTAGCAGCACGTGACCAAAATCTCTTCAATGCCATTACCGATTGTGGTGGTGGTGGGCTTTCCAGTGCAATTGGTGAATTAGCCAGTAGTTGTGGCGCCGAAGTCGAATTGGCAAAAGTACCCTTAAAATATCAAGGTCTTTCTTATACGGAAATTTGGATTTCCGAAGCCCAGGAACGGATGATTTTGTTTGTGCCGAAAGAGAAATGGCAAAAGTTTTTCGAACTTTGCCAAAATCATAATGTCGAAGCAACGGTTATCGGTTCTCTTACCAATAATAAAAAGTTACATCTTCGTTATCAAGGGAAGACCGTTGGCGAAATTGACCTAAATTTTTTGCATCACGGTTGGCCCAAGATTGAGAAAAAAGCCGCTTGGACCAAATCATTATATCCTGAACCCGAAATACCCTTGCCATCGGATTTAACCAAGACATTAGAGAGGCTATTAAGTTCGCTCAATATTGCCAGCAAAGAGTGGGTAATTCGGCAATATGACCATGAGGTTCAGGCAAGAACTACATTAAAGCCGCTTTTGGGGGCAAAGAATATCGGACCATCCGATGCCTGTGTTTTACAACCGATTCGGAATAAAAAGCAAGGAATTGTCGTCGCCTGTGGGATTAATCCGCGTTATGGCTTAATTGACCCCTACTGGATGGCAGCATCAGTGATTGATGAAGCATTAAGAAATTTAACCGCGGTTGGTGGCGATATCACCAAAACCGCGCTTTTGGATAATTTCTGCTGGGCAAACCCTGACCGGTCAGAAGTCTTAGGGGGATTGGTTCGTGCTGCACAAGCCTGTTATGATATTGCTAAAGAATATGGCACACCGTTCATCTCCGGTAAAGATAGCCTTTATAATGAGTTTACTCAAGACGATGGAACAATTGTTGCCATACCGCCGACGCTTTTAATCTCAGCCTTAGGTATCATTGATGATATCGAAAAGACCGTAACAATGGATTTGAAAGTAAGTGGTTCTTCAATCTATCTTATCGGTATCACCCACAATGAATTGGGTGGGTCAGAGTATTTTGCCTTATATGACTATTTAGGAAATAATCTTCCCAAAGTTGATGCCAAACTGGGCAAGATAATTATGGCCCAATTAAATGAAGCGATCCGACGGGGTTTAGTGAATGCGGTTCACGATTTATCCGAAGGCGGTTTGGGGGTCGCAATCGCTGAGATGGCATTAGCGGGCGAAATCGGGGCTGAAATTGATTTGGCATCAGTAATTGTTAGTGAACCGAATCTACGTCCTGACTTTATTCTCTTTTCCGAATCCAACACCCGATTCCTCTGCGAAGTTAGTCAAAAGAAAAAGAAAGAATTTGAGAAACTATTTACCGGATTACCAATTGCACTAATTGGCAAAACTTGTGATAGTCCAACTCTTAAGATATTTCATCAACAAAAGAAGATTGTTGAAGTGCCCGTCCTGCGTTTAAAGAATATTTGGCTTTCGGCTTTGGCTAAGAAATTATGAGAAGGTCTTTTCGCAAGACACCACCGCCGATACTATTATCCGACTTTTTACCCGAAGTGTTAGACAAACTCAGATTATCCGAAAAACTTCGAGAACAGCAAGCAATCCTCTTGTGGAATCGTGCCGTGGGTAAAGAAGTGAAAAAACACACTAAACCTTATGCCATTGAAAATGGGACTTTAGTTGTTTTGGTTGATAATTCCGCTTGGATGAACGAACTGATTTTTTTAAAAAAAGAAATCATAAAAAAGTTAAATGAACTTATCGTAAGCCGATTGAAAACAGACACTAAACAATCCGAAACGGAAAAAACCGATATTGTCAAAGATATCCGGTTTCGGTTAACGAGCCGGCTTTAAAAAAGCTAAGGTCATACTCAAATCGTTTTGCTACTCATAACTATTTGATTGCCGAACGATTTTTTCATTATTGACTATTAAGCATTTTTTGATTATTCTTTAGTAATGATTCGATGCAGTCGAATTCTTAAGGGATTTCCCTTTTTATTTCGAAAGCCGATTCGGATAATGAACTTAATTGTTTCGATTCAACTGCTACAAGAGCGATTGGAAATTGTCAATTTTGCCCAAGCGACAAATTTTGGGAAAGGAAAAATCAATGAACGAAAAACTTAAATTTGGCTTTTATTGGGCAGCATCTTGTGGTGGCTGTGAGATTGCTGTCTTGGATATCAACGAAAAGATTCTCGATGTTTTAAATTTTGCCGATATCGTATTCTGGCCCGTCGCGATGGATACGAAATACGCCGATGTCGAGAATTTTCCGGACCGGTTTATGGATGTCTGTTTTTTTAATGGCTCGGTGCGGAACTCTGAGCAGGAACACCTGGCAAGACTGTTGCGAACGAAATCGAAGGTATTGGTTGCCTTTGGTTCTTGTGCCCAGCATGGTTGTATTCCTGGTTTAGCCAACCTCTATAACCGGGCGGCGATCTTTCAAACCGTCTATAAAGATACCTTTTCTACCGCTAATGATTCCGGTATGTTTCCTAATCCCAAAGTAAAGACTAATGAAGGTGAGTTGACAATCCCGGAATTTTATGACCTGGTATCGCCTTTAGACCGAGTGGTTGAAGTTGACTACTATTTACCCGGTTGTCCGCCACCTGTGCCTTTAATCTTGGATGCGGTCAAGGCAATTGCCGAAAATAAATTGCCGGCAAAAGGAACCGTACTTGCTCCAACTAAGGCATTATGCGAAGAGTGTGCCCGCAATACTAACCAGTCAAAAAAGATGCCCGATATCAAACGAACCTATGAGATAATTGTTGACCCGAAAGTCTGTTTTTTAGAACAAGGGATTATCTGTATGGGACCAGCCACCAGGATGGGTTGTCAGACGCGTTGTATCAATGGCAACTGGCCCTGCACCGGTTGCTTAGGACCAATTCCCGAAGTGATTGACCAAGGAGCAAAGATGATATCGGCAATCGGTTCAATTTTGAAAGTAGATGAGGAGAAGAATTTAACCGAAACCGCTGTCGAAGAGTTGATTAATAAAATAAAAGACCCAATCGGAACCTTTTATATGTATGGTTTAGCAGCGGCAATTATCAATCGTTCAATTCGACCGATTTAGGAGGCAAAGGTGCGTAAAGTTACAATTGACCCAATTACGCGATTAGAAGGGCACGGCAAGATTGAAATTTTTTTGGACGAAATGGGCAATGTTGCAAATACCTATGTGCAAATTCCTGAACTACGAGGTTTTGAGAAGTTTTGTGAAGGCCGAAAAGCCGAAGATATGCCACAATTGACCAGTCGCATCTGTGGTGTCTGTCCGGTCGCCCATCATTATGCGTCCACCAAAGCCTTAGATATGGCATTCGGTGTTGAGCCACCTTCGGTAGCGAAGAAATTGCGCGAGTTAATCTACTGTGGTTATTATATCTATGACCATATTCTCCATTTCTATTTCTTAGGCGGACCGGATTTTGTGGTCGGACCGGATGCACCGAAAACAAAACGCAATATTATTGGTGTCATTGAAAAAGTCGGTTTAGATTTAGCCAAATCCGTTATCCAACATCGCGCCTATGGTCAAAAGATGACCGAAATTTTGGGCGGTAAACCAACCCATCCGGTCTGTGGCTTACCCGGTGGTCAAACTAAACCACTTACCACCGAAGAACATAAAGAGATGGTAACGATGGCTGACTCTTGTTTCCAATTTGCCCTTAAAACCCTTGAACTTTTCCATAAGACGGTCTTAGAAAATCCAAGGTATATGAATCTCGTCACCGATTCTGCCTTTTCGCTATCGCTTTATAATATGGGACTGGTTGATAGCAAGAATCAGGTCAATTTCTATGATGGAATGGTTCGGGTTACCGACCCTGAAGGAAAAGAGTTTGTAAAATTTGCTCCCAAAGATTATTTGAACCATATTGCCGAGGCGGTCTTAGAGTGGTCTTATGTCAAAGTGCCTTACCTAAAGCAAATTGGCTTTAAAGGACTCACCGATGGTAAGAATAATGGCCTCTATCGCGTTGGTCCGTTGGGTAGACTTAATGCTGCCGAAGGAATGGCAACACCTTATGCCCAAGCCGAATACGAATTATTCTACAAGACTTTTGGCACAAAACCGGTCCATAATACTTTAGCCTACCATTGGGCAAGATTAATTGAACTTCTCTATGCTACCGAACGGGCAAAAGAGTTATTAGCCGACCCGGAAATTACCGGCTCGGATATTCGGAATATGAATTTCCATTTTACCGGTGAAGGAATCGGTATTGTTGAGGCAGCGCGTGGCACTCTAATTCACCATTACCGATTGACTCAAGATGCCTTGATTGATAAGGTGAATCTAATTGTTGCCACCACTAATAATAATGGTGCGATAAATATGTCGGTGCGAAACGCCGCAAAAACTTTAATTCGTAACGGCCGAATTGATGATGGGCTTTTGAATACCATCGAAATGTTTTATCGCGCCTATGACCCTTGTATGGCTTGTGCCTCCCACACAGTTGGGCAAATTCCTTTAGCGATTGAAATTTACAATAAAGAAAACAAATTAATAAAAAAACTGACAACATAAAAGGCAAGTCGTTTCGCTAAAAGCATTAATCCAATCCGTAAGCGATGCGCCGACTTAAAAAGCTAATCAGTATTTTATTACTAATTATTACCGATGCCTTTGTCTTCGCCCTTGCTTATCTTTTGGCTTACTTTTTACGTGACCGGTTGTTACCTTTATTGATACCAAGATTTGGTCCGCTATTGCCGTTTGAGGTTTTGGTTGCTCGTTATTATTTGCTCTTTGTTTACATTATTGCTTTTGCCTATGAAAGACTTTATACCCAGCGGTTCACAATTTGGGAAGAGACGAAACGCCTCTGGCGCGGTTCATTCATTGCCACTGGTTTGACGATAATTGCGATTTATATCACCCGGGCTTACTCGGTATCGCGAACGGTTGTAGTCTTGGCATTTGTCTTAAGTTTAGTCCTTTTACCCCTGGCACGCATTTTGTTAAAGTGGTTACTTTTACGGGTCAAACTCTGGTCAAAGAAAGTTGTGGTCGTTGGTGACGATGCCACGAGCCAAGCTATAAGAAAAGAGATTCTAAAAAATAAAAACCTTGGCTATGAAATTATCAATCAAACCGACATTCCGATAGATAACGATGACTGGTTAACAAAACTCCATCCGGATTCGGTGATAGTTTCTGCTCAAACTTTGGCTAAAGATACCATTGCAAAATTTTTTCAGAAGATTGAGGGCAAATGTGAAGAATTTATAATTGTGCCGGAATTGGCTCAAATGCCAAGTGTCGGAGTTGAGATTATTCCTTTGGATAGTTTACTTTTGATGAAGTTTCGTTACAACTTGCTCCAACCGACAAATCTACTGCTCAAGCGGACGATTGAGTTTTGCTTAGCGATAGTTGCTTTGCTAATTTTTAGTCCTTTTTTTCTTTTTAGTGCTATTGCGATAAAACTGACCTCGCCGGGCCCGGTACTATTCAAACAACCAAGGATTGGTAAAGATAAAAAGTTATTCAATTGTCTCAAATTCCGTTCGATGTATCAAGATGCTGAGGCGCGTTTGGATGCCTTACTAAAATCACAAGTTGTAAGTCGAGAAGAATGGAATAAATTTTTTAAACTTAAAGGCAAAGACCCGAGGGTCACACCATTTGGTCGTTTCTTAAGACGTTTCAGTTTAGACGAACTGCCCCAACTTTTTAATATCTTAAGAGGTGAAATGAATTTAGTTGGACCTCGACCCTATCTGCCCAGAGAACTGGACAACATTGGCAATTTTATTAATATTATCACCAAGGTATTACCAGGTATGACTGGTCTATGGCAGGTCTCAGGTCGTAGTGAACTTTCTTTTAAAGAACGATTACTTTTAGATGAATACTATGTAAAAAACTGGTCGCTCTGGATGGACTTTGTGATAATTCTAAAAACCTTTGGTGTCGTCCTGAAAGGAAAAGGTGCTTACTAAAACCCAGAATATTATTCGACGCAGTCGAATTCTTAAGAAAATCTATTTTTCTATTTCAAAATCGGCTTCGTCGCTTCGGATGATTAGTAAAATTTTAGCCCTTTTAATAACCTTGGGCTCAACCACGACATTGGGTAATTGGCAAACTTACACCAATGCCAACATAATTAATGATATGGCAATAAGCCAAAACCGATTATACTGTGCCACCAATGGTGGATTGGTTATCTTAGATTCGATTTGGGATGAGATATCATTTAAAAGAATATTCACTAATACCGAAGGGTTACCGCAAAATCAATTACTTTGTCTTGCCCGGGATAAAATAAATAATCTTTGGCTTGGGACTACTGGTGGGCTAGCGATCTACAATCAACAAACTCAGGCCCTTCAAACCTATCGTCATTCAGCATTACCAACCAAGATAAGATCAATTTTAATCGTTATTGATACGATTCTTTTGGCGAGTGAAAATGGCTTTTACTTAATTGATACTCGTGGGACCCCTAACCAACCCACTGATGACCAAATCCTTTCATTTCGCATGGTGACTCACCCCCAATTACTATCTGACGATGTCCTCGCCTTTGCCAATACTGACAGCTTTTATTGGGTTGGCACCGACCGGGGGCTAATGCGTTTGTCTCGTCACGCAGTCCTTGACACAAGTCTTTGGAATTCCTATCCCCATCCTTTTGGTGATTCAGTGTTGGCAATGGCAGTAATCTTCGATACACTCTACATCGCCACTGAATCCGGAATTGCTAAATTTAACGGTAGCCAGTTTATTCCAGTCCTTTCCTTACCAACTCCGGTAAAAGATATGACTTATCGTGCCAACAAATTTTATTTAGCGACCGAAAAGGGGCTCATCCGCTACGATTTTACCCGAGTAGATACGATTTGGCAAGAACCAACCAAAAGCCTTTTGGCAATTGATTCACTCCTATTTTGCGGAATGGGTGGCGAGCCAGACTGGGGCCACGGCTTAAGAATCATCTCGGATACAACTGATACTATCTTCAAATATTACTACGCACCTGGCTTGGCATCGAACAGTGTCTTTTCGGTAATCACGGATAATTTCGGTTCAATATACGCCTGTCACGACCTTCAAGCCTTAAGTCGGTTAAGTAGCGATGGACAATGGTCAATCTTTTATTCACCGCTTTACAAAGCGCGGGTCTTAGCCAAAGACTCTCACAATCGAATCTGGTTAGGCCACTTCTCCCATCGGGGTGGTTTAAGCTACTTTGACCCCAAAACTCTTAGCTGGGGATTATTACAATGGGGCGAATACACACCACGCAATATCATCAACGCCTTAGGTATTGACCGTAATGATACCAAATGGGTTTGGAGTGTGCGCAACAATTTTGGGATTGTTGGAGCGATTGATTCCTTAAACAACCAAATCGAATTCAATTTTAGTATTACCTCGCCACCAGGCCGACCTGGTTGTTATGAATTTGCCTTTGATTCTAAAAACCGGGTCTGGCTGGGCACTCACGAAGGATTGTTAATGTTTGATTACCGGGGAACACTCTTTAATCCTACTGATGATACTTGGGTTATTTTTAAAGAATCGGCTGGCTTACCGGGAATTGAAGTTGTCTCAGTAGCAATTGATGCCAAAGACCGAGTCTGGGTCGGAACCGCTAATGGCGCTGGAGTATTAGCTGAAGGAAAATTCACGATTATCAATCCACCTTTCTCCAAAGATATCAAAAAAGTTCGGGTAGACGATTGGGGGAATATCTGGTTCTTAACCGCTTCTGGCCTTTCCTCTTATGACCCCCATACTCAAACTTGGACTGAATTCAACCAAGGCAATAGCGAAATAATTCCTAATCCTGACCCTTTAAATCTTACCAATTTTTATACTTGTTTACACATTGATAACCGAAATGGCTTTTTACTGGTCGGCACGCAAAGTGGTTTGAGTAGATTCGAATTAAGAGATTCAGCAGAACCAAGTTTGCCAGCGGTTCGGGTTTTTCCCAATCCTTGCATCAAAGGTCTTCATAACGGGGTCAATCTGGAAAGTCTGCCCAGGGACTCAAAGGTTTTCATTTATAGTCTATCTGGTAAATTCTTGACCGAACTTTTGGTCAACCCTTCAAACCATCGGGCATTTTTTGATAGCCGCGACTATTCTGCTGGCATTTATCTGGTGGTAATCGTTACTCCATCTGGCACCAGGGTGGAAAAATTCGCCATCGTTCATTAATTGATAAAGCGCTACTTAATGAAAACCCGGATTATAATTTTAATAATTCTTATTCTGGGCATTTCGGTTCGGTTGATTGGTATCAATTTTGGTCTACCTTATGCCACCCAAGCCCGGCCGGATGAACTGGTAATAATCCGGTACGCTTTACCCTTTGGCACGGGTGATTTAAATCCCCACTTTTTCCATTATCCCAGTTTATTTCTTTATCTCTCCTTCATTCTCTTTGCTATTTATTTTTTATTTGGCAAACTCTTTGGTCTTTATCTCGATGCCAATGATTTTGCCGCCTCAGTTCTCTTAAACCCAGCACCTTTAATTTTGATGCTTCGAATCTTCTCGGCTCTTTTTGGTACCTTTACGGTTTATTTGACCTACCTTATCGGCAAAGCCAAAGATGAAACTACTGGGCTACTATCGGCAATCCTTTTGGCTTTGGCTTATCTTCACGTTCAGCAATCGCATTTTGGTACTACCGATGTCACAATGGTTGGTTTTGGCTTGCTCGCCTTACTTTTTGCCCAACGAGTCTTTACGCAGGGCAAGATTACCGATTATATCAGAAGCGGCCTTTTTGCTGGTATGGCGGGCTCAACCAAATATAACGGTGCTTTATTTCTAATACCATTGATAGCCGCTTTTTTATTGAGACTAAAACAAGAACCGTTAAACACTTCGGGTCGGAAAATTATCATTGGTATTGTTACTGCTCTCTTATCATTTTTCTTCTTTTCCCCTTTTATCCTTCTCGACTTCACTACCTTCCGAACTCAATTTAGCAAAGAAACCGGCCACCTCCTTTACGGCGCCACAATCGAATTGGGTCGCGGCTGGGTCAATTTTATTACCGTTGCCTTAAACCACGGACTTGGCTTACCTTTACTGGTCTTTGCTTTTCTTACCATTGTTTATTTTATCATAAAATGCCCGCGATATACCACTTTTCTTATCTCTTTTCCGTTGATGTATTATCTACTTATGGGTGCTGGCAAAGCGGTCTATGTTCGACATGCTTTACCAATTGTCCCATTCCTTTGTATCATTTCGGCAATTGGTATCAGCGAATTATTTGCTCGTTTCAAAGGCATAAACCAAATAATTGTAATCAGTGTTGTGATACTTCTGCTGTTAGCCAATTCGTTACCAAACCTCTTTGGTTATCTAACAACAATTACCAAAAAGGACACCCGCTCTTTGGCAACCGAATGGATTGACAGAAATATTCCAGCCAACTCGACAATTGGTTGGGTAGGAAGTGCCTGGAGTGTTCCTAATTTACCTTTTTCGGCTCAAGAAGTTGCTGCCCGTTATTCCCAATTTCGCATTGGATTTTCCCTGCCGGAAAAAATTATTACCCGAATGAAAGCAAAAGTGAAAACAACTGGTTATCGAATTCTGCGTTATGATGAAGAAAAAGGGGACACTGATACTTTTCGCTTTTTTCGGATTGACCAAATCAAGCCCAGGGATATTACCTATTTGGTGGTCACAAGTTATCCAGCTTTACCTTTTGGCGAAGTGCCAAAAGCGATTGCGACTTTAACTGCTGATACTATTAATTTTATTTTTCTGACTCAGTTCAATCCATTTCGGTGCGATAACCCACGATTGATAATGGACAAGCAAGATGCTACTTATCTACCATTTGCCAACTTTCCTTGTGTTATAAGACCCGGCCCTCTAATTAAAATCTATCGAATTAAAAAAGTATCTTCCGAGATTAAATAAACCATTTTGATTTATTTTTGCTCTAAATCCTGATAGAGCGATTCAATCAAATCCCAATATTTTCTAACCACCAAATCCCTTCGGACTTTAAGGGTGGGGGTTAATAAGCCATTTTCCACTGTAAAATTCTCCGCTAATAAGGCAAAAGATTTCACCTGTTCATAATGGGCAAAATTCTGATTGGTCTTTTCAACTTCGGTTTGAATTAAATTCTTAATTTCTGGCTTTTGTAAAAGCTCGGGATAGTTATTGAAGGCAATTCGGTTAGCATTAGCATAATCTTCGATTACTTTCTTTTGTGGCACAATCAAAGCAACCAAACACTTCTTTTTATCGCCATAAACCATCGCCTGGTCAATATAAGTGCTTTCGGTTAAACTCTGTTCAATTGGCACGGGTGCGATGTTCTTACCGTAAGAAGTAACAATCAATTCTTTAATCCGGCCGGTAATGATTAAATTGCCATATTCATCAAATCTTCCTTGGTCACCGGTATGAAACCAACCGTCTTTATCAATTACTGCGGCGGTCGCTGCTGGTTTATTCAAATAACCAATCATCACATTCGGTCCTTTAACCAAGATTTCATTATTAGCTCCAATTTTCACTAAGACATCATCGAATGGTTTACCGACGGTGCCGAATCGGTTCGTTTCGATGGCATTGGCACAGACCACTGGCGCGGTTTCGGTTAGACCATAGCCTTCAACGATATTGAAACCAAAGATATGGTAGATTTTAGCGATTTTCTTATTCAGCGCCGCTCCACCCGAGACGATTAATCGGACCCTGCCGCCGGCCAGTTTACGGAATTTTGCCCCAACTATCCAATTATAAAACCAACGTTTAATTTTCAGTCCGAATGGGATTTTCCGGCCACGATATTTCAGATTGGCATAACGATTAAGCACTCTTACTGCTGATTGCACCAGTTTTCTTTGTAGCGGTGGTCCTTGGCTGACTCTTCGAGTCACCTCTTCATACACTTTCTCTAAGACTCTCGGCACAGTAATTAAGAGAGTTGGACGAATTGTTTTAATATCTTGTGCAATTGTCTCCAGACTCTCAACATAACCAATTGTCCCACCAGCCAAAAGAATTGTATAATAGCCACAAGTTCTTTCAAACATATGAGCAAGCGGTAGAAACGAAGCGATAATATCTTTTTCATTAACCCGATAGCGTTTGATAGCTGAAAAGACATTGGTAAGAATATTCCTATGTGTCAGAATTACGCCCTTTGGTTCCCCGGTTGTACCGGATGTATAGACATAAGTAGCAATATCATTAGCAGTGACCGAAGGCCAATTTGTTACGGTTGGTTTTGTAACTTTCCAATCATCAAATCGGAGGTAATCACTCCCTTTTTCGATTGCCGAATCATCAAACACGACAATTCTTTTAAGAATAGTCAATTCGTTACGGATATTAGCAATTATTGAGAAGAGTTTTGCATTTTCAATGAAGATTAACTCGGCATTAGAATCATTAAGAATGTATTTTACTTGCCAATCCGGCAAGATATGATAGATTGGAACAACAATTGCTCCAATTTGCAAAATTGCCAAATCCGCTATCACCCATTCGGGGCGATTATACGAAAAGATTGCCACCGGACTATTCTTTTTAATTCCCAGATTAAGCAAATTTTGGGCAACCGCGCTAACCGATTTCCGTAACTCTTCAAATGTTATCTTCTGATAGCGGCCTTTTATCTTATAGAGCAAGGCGGTCTTTTTCGGAAACTTATTGGCAACTTCGGAAAAGACTTGGTAAATTGTTTCTACCATTCCGCTATTGTAATAACCATATTTATAGTGTCAATAAGCTCAAATATCAATAAACCAGCTGTAGCTCGTTCTGTGCTTTTCGTTCTCTATGGCCACTTTTCACTTAGGGCAAAGTCTGTTTTAAAGCCGATAGCGATGCGGACTGGTTTCGATTCCACAAAGTATTATCAACACTAACTGGTTAAGAGCCGATAAAAATTTCTCTTTTTGGCATCCCACCACTATAATTTAGCTATTATTTATTATCTCTGCCCAGTCGCCCGCATAGACCGGGGACAGGTTTTGTGCCAGAAAAAGTTGAAATATATTTCAACCTAAAAATGGCCGATTTTTTCGTCTATCTTCTTTATCATCCGTCGGTTACGCTAATTTTTCATTAGAGAGGGGGTATGGTATAGGGGGTGACCCCGTAGGCAGTCCCCTAAGTCGCCCCGTAGGTCGCCTCCTAAGTTGCTTGGGGAGTTACTTCGGGAGCTGGTTAGTAGGCAGGTTGGGTAGTGGGTTAGGAGGCGACTTCGGAAGCGACCCCGTAGGTTACTTCTGGAGCAACCTGGGGAGCAACTCGGTAAGTAACCCCGTAGGTCACCTGGGAAGCAACCTCCTATACTGCCTCGTTATTTTTCACTAATCGCTGACTTTTGGATTGCGTTAAAGAATAGTTCAAAACTTGTTCAAACGTTTAAATCTTTACCTATTTCACAACCAGAAACTTTTTGGTCTGGTTGGCAAATCTTAAGAAATAAATTCCAGGATTGATTCCTTTCAAAGATATTTTTACTTCATTGTCATTGCGAACCAAAGGCGTGGCAATCTCCTTTATTAACTTTCCTGAGACATCAAAGATTTTTAATGCCAAATTGTCACCCTGAACTTGTTTCAGGGGCCACGGGCAACGGACACGCATCACGAACTTCGCCGGATTGGGATAAATCTCAAGCGGTCGGCAGTAATTGGTTGGCAACGGGCACTCTTCTTTAACTCCTGGTATTTCATCTCTTATCACATAGAGGGCTGAATCCCTCCACTCGGCAGCGTAAATCCTTTGGTTTAGATAATCGGAAATAATCAAAGCACCCCATCTACCAAAACTGATTTTAGAGATTATCGAATCGGTGTGGCAGTCAAGAACATAAATGGTGGTAAAACGGCTAATGCTATCATGGTCCATAGTTGCCAAGTAGAGCCGATTGCTCCAACTGGCAAGACACATATCCAAAAGTCCCCCTACAAATAGTTCTTTAATTATTGAATCATTTGCGCAGTCCATAACATAGAGGCTATCTATGGAAGGCCAATAAACCTTGTCTTCAAGACTATTAAAAATCAGTGGTATATCGTCCTCCCAATACATCGGGAAATTTTTCATCAGCGTATCGTTTTTCGCATCAATCACTGCTCCCCGCATACCCCAATAACCACCAACATAAACCTTTCTTCGGAAGGGATTATACACCGCGCCAGCTGGCGTTGATACCCCAGTGCTTATCACCTTGATAACGGTGTCACGCTCACAATCAATCACTGTCACCTTATCAGTCCAAGCACTACCGCAATAGACTTTATTCCCAATCGAATCCCAAAGCACAAAGTCACTTAAATAGTATGGCTGGTTAATGATTTTGATTATGGAATCAGTTTCGCAATCAATTACCGCTACTGAAATTCCATCGGTGGCATAGAGTTTATTGTCCCTTGAATGGTAGCAAAGAGAGAATGGCTGAAATGCATCGAAATCAATCCATTTAATTATCGAATCGGTACGATTGTCAATCACTGCGATACTTTCAGGACAGATATTAAAACCGTAATATATCTTACTTTTTCGCCAGTTATATACCCCTTGAACCGCTGTCGGGTAATCAGCTGGGTAAGGAACGACTTTTCGGATGGCAAAAGTAGAACATTCTAAGACTAAAAATCGGTAAGAGTGGGGAAAGTTTATGTAAAGTTTATTTCCGTCTGGAATATAAAGCAATTGAGCAGGTGCATCGGTGAAATGAATGACTGTATCAATGACTTGAGCACAAAGTACAATTGGTAAGAGTAATAATAATCTTTTCATTTTTTCCCCAAGTTTTTGGGGTGGGAATAATTCCCACCCCAATTTTTTACCTTATTGTCACCTTTAGTCGTTCAGTTTCGCCTTCTTTGGTAATCGTAATGAAGTAGATACCTTTGGCAACCTTGCGATTAGAATTGTCGGTCTTGTCCCAAGTAACTTGGTGTTCACCTTTTTCGACATTAGTGGAAATTAGAGTTTTCACTCTTTTGCCTAAAAGGTTATAGACCAAAATTCTTACATTGGTCGGGACAGAGGTTGAATAATGAATCACAATTTTGTCAGAGAAGTCCAAAATTCTCGACCTTGGCACAATCGGAAAGACATTCGACGATTGAGGACCTTCCTCAGTCGGGTTTCTGTTAATATAGAAACCATCTCTGCCACCACCGATAACCAAATAGGCGTCGTCACGGTTTCCGTCATAGGTGATTGATGCACCACTACCAAGGATCGTTGGAAGAGTATGTACGTCGTCCCAAACTGGTTCATAACCGGGTATATTATATTTCCAGTGTCTTTCTCTATTCTGGCTTTTGCCAAATATCGCACAAAGTTCTTTACCGTCGTCGCAACCACCAGCGATTGACGAGCCGTCATTTTGGGGTAATCGCGATGGTTCTCTTTCTTCCCAGGTATTTCGTCCAATAAGATAGCAATAGAAATTTGTTCGTCCACCGCCTACCAAGGCAAAAAGGCTATCCCCTAATTGACGATAGGTATAATCTTTATTCCAGCACACCGCGCCCCCGGCTTTCACTGGCAGAGGGATTGGTTGTAATGATTGCCAACTTTCTAAAGAACCACCCCTTGGTCCTACTCCGGTGTCAGGAATTGGGAAAAACCGACAGTAAAATTGCTGTGTCCCATTGCCAAGAAGTAAATATAACCAGGTGCCAATCAAATAGCCATTTTTGATACAAGGCCGACAAGCAAGTGCTACCCCGGGACCACATTCCTCAAAATTAGGAAGATAAATTGGCTCTTCATTCCATTCACCTTCATAACCGGTAAAGTGATATTTAGTATAAATAAAAAGTTGGTCAGGCTCATCCTCAACACTGGCTACAACGAAAATCCTGCGGCCCAATCCAACTTCATAAGCAATCGCACCAGCGTAATAAATATCTTCCGGAACATCGTCAAGACTAATCCATTCGCCAGTCGTAACATCGTAGGCATAAAATCCGTTATTATCGTCTCCGACAATGCACCAGACATAACCACCGCCATAAGTAATACCGCCACCAGCACCAACCGGTTCAGGAACTGGCGGAAGTGGTTCCCAACCAGCAAACGCAAAAGCGAGAGGGATTAAAAGCAGTAGAACTGGTAATAAATGCTTATTCATCTTTATCACCTCCTTCTACTTTAAGAATTTTGGGACATTTGTCAAGGGCTGGTAAAATAAGATTTGGAAAGGTTTCTGACCAACCACAGAAATCTTTCCCAACAAAACCGGTTCCGGCGTGAACAATAAATAACCGCTTTGAATTATAGAACCGGCTAAATTTTCTTGGAAATTGGCCGAAATTACCCTGTGTGTGTGTGTCGAATTATCTTAATTAGAAGCATATAATTGTTGATTTATATTATAGTTTGTTTTCGATTTTTGTCAAGCAGAAAAATGCAAATGCTAATTCAACTTAAACCAAGTTTATTTTATCGCTTATCTTACGACCTGAAACTTTTTGGTCTTGGTGCCAAGCCTCAAGAAATAAATTACGAGCTTGATTCCTTTTAAGGATATTTTAATCTCATTGCAAGCCTAAGGTGTGGTAATCTCTCTTATCAATTTTCCCAAAACATCAAAGATTCTGATTTCTCTCACGGATAACGAACCACGAATACGAATCACGGTCTTCGCTGGATTCGGATATATTTCCAGCGGTAAGCGGTCTACGGACAGTGGCGAGCGGTTTTCTTCAATCCCCGGGTATCTCGTCTCGAATTACCGAAATACTGGAACTTAAATAACTTGCAACATAGGTTCGGTTCTGAATCGAATTCCAGGCAAAGGCAGCAGGTCCATTTCCGACCGGAATAGTTGTAATCAATGAGTCATTTGCACCGTCAATGATTATTACACCGGCACTGTCGTAATTTGCGCAATATATCTTATTATTAATTGAGTTCCAAATCAAGTTCCTAAAGCCTACACCAAGAAAGATTGAAGTCATAACTGAATCGGTCTCGCTATCAATTATTGTTACCCCACCAAAATTTGCACAATACACCTTATTATTGGTTGAATTCCAAGCCAAATCAAGTAATGGTCCTGTTGGATACTCATAAGTAATTCTTTTCAACACCGAATCACCCAGACCATCAATCACCGTAATTTCCTTTGGGGAGCTGCTGGCATTGGCACAATAGACTTTATTATTAATCGAATTCCAGACTAATGCTGTGGGATTATATCCAACCGGAATGGTCGTTATTACCGAATCAGTCACGCCATCAATTATTGTCACCGAGTTACTATGAGAACTCTGAAAAAGTGGGCTTTGAATTTGTGATGGTTTCGTCTATTATTCTGATACAGCGTCAGGCAGATTCGTTAGCCCACTCCCCTTTGTTTCTCTTCTGCCCTTACTCCGGTTTAACCCAAAAATCTTTTATTAACACGCACCCCTTATCATCGTCTTCAAATCAAGCGCTGTCACCGAGACGCCTTCTGAATTTTACCAGAGTATTATCGTCCGGTGTTAGCTCATCAATATCTAAACCAGAAATCCAGTTAATGAGAATATCATAGTTAAGTGCCTGTGAGAGTGCCACACCGGTGAGAAGCTCTAAAGTGTGGAAGAAGTTAGCTGAATTCCAACTCTAACTCGACTTTTATTATATCGGCAGATTGGTAACACTACCTTTTGCCATTCAATTATGGTGTCCGATTTCCAGAGGTAGGTTCAAGGATATGATGAATTAATTGTTAAGAAACGTTATACCTTGGTATCTTTATATCTCTTGTTTTTTCAGGTAATTCGGCTGGCTTTCCGGCGTCTTTTCTCACCTTTCGGCGAATAAAAGATTCTGCCACCAGGGGTAGTGATGATTGCTTGGTAAAGGTTTTCAAAATCTTGCTCGTTGTTGACAAAATCTAAGTTCTCGGTGTTAACAATCAGGACTGG
>JBDRUX010000024.1:0-26662 GCA_039801565.1 Caldifarciminota bacterium | reverse complement strand
TAAACTCTATTGATGCCTATCGTTTAGGCTAGCCTATGGCTGCCCCCTATACTGAATAGGGAGCGGTATCGGAGGTAGGACACAAACGAGGCTTGAATACAAACTTGCCGATAGTCTGAGGTGTAAATCTCTGGCAAGACTTAATCGTTGCAAGGAGGAAAACTTTCAGTTAGACCTTTGGATAGTTTAGGAAAATGGCTTGCAATTCAGCATTGGATTTAGTCAAAGGTCAAATTCGAGAATCGCCAAGAGAAAAGTTGATTCGCACCAAGTCAGCAATGAGGGTGATAAAATTAACAGAAGAAATTGACCGTAGTGACGCTATAATCGGACAATTAGCATTCCTTTTGATAAGAAAATTGTAAGGTCTGGCAATGGTTTCCTCAACCCGCCAGGGACTATAAAGCGAAGAAATCAATATATTATCACTTTCTTTGCAGGGGATGCTAAAGATAAAGTTATTGACAACCGGATAATAATTTGGTATTTATTTTTAATGCCGAACCGACCGAATTCTTCTAATTTACCGAAAAAAATGAAGCAATCACTGCAAATTAAATTTTATTTCTTGCGAAAAAAGCAAGGAGTAATGGAGTTTAACCTTGTCATAGTCTAAACGACGATTTGAGGGAAACATTGGTTGTTTTAAGTAAGGAGGTAAATTTATGTTACCAGCAATTGGTAAACTTGACCGGGAATCGTTTGAGAGGATAATCTTCCCTTATTTGGGCAAGCCGAATAAAAATGTCCTGATTGGACCAAAACACGGTGTTGATGCCGCAGTGATTGATTTAGGTGACCGCGTGATGGTAGTTGCTACTGACCCAACTTTTGGGATGCCAATCGTGATGCCATTTTTTGGTTGGGCGATTGCCCATATCTGCGCCAGCGATGTGGCAGTGTTGGGCATTAAACCCGAATATATGGCAATCTGTATCCTCTTGCCACCCGAATCCAAGCCAGAAACTTTAGAAAGTTTTTGGAAACAATTGCACATCGAATGTCAAAAACTTGGTATAACCATTGTTGGTGGCCATACTGGTATTTATCCTGGGATTGCTTATCCATTGAATGGTGGTTGCACGGTCTGGGGCTTTGGTAAAAAAGAAGAGTTAACTCCAGCTTCTAATGCCAAAATTGGTGACAAGGTAATTATGACTAAAGGACCAGCCATTGAAGCGGTCGCGATTTTAGCTCTGCAGGCTGAATCAAAATTGGTCGAAAAGTTTGGTAAAGAAGTAGTCGCTAAGGCAAAAAACCGACTGATTGAGATGACCGTGGTGAGAGAAGCCTTGATCGCTAGAAAATTCGCCAATGCGATGCACGATGCCACCGAAGGTGGTCTTTTGAATGGTGTTTATGAAATTGCCGAAAGTTCTGGCACCGGGGTCAGAATCTACGAAGAAAAAATCGTGATACCTGAAGAGATTGCTAAGGTCTGTGATTTCTTTGCAATTGACCCTTTAATTTCAATCAGCGAGGGCACCCTGCTCATTACTGCTGAAAAGACTAAAGCGCCGCAATTGATTAAAGAACTGCAGAAAAACGGTATCCCTACTTTTGAAATTGGTGAAATCACCGAAGGCGAAAGAATCTTTGTCCGTAAAGATAAAAAAGAAGAAAAACTACTCCCGGTGAAAGTTGATCCATTCTGGCAAGCCTACTTCAGTACATTACAGTAAAAGGAGTAAGAATGGGGCAGGAAGAAGAAAGGATTACGGTCTTAGAAGAGTTGAACGAAGCGCTTCGGATTTTACAAAAGTGTCGGCAATGTAGTGTCTTGATGCCAGAAGTTAGAATGAATTTAGTTTATGCACTACCGAACCCAAAAACGACTGAAGATGTGGCAGCGATTGATGGCAGGATTACAGTAGTGAAAGGATGTCTAAAAGCCGCTGGTGAAGCCGAGTTTGGTGCTTCTGACCATATGGCACGCCTTTTAATTGAGATTGCCAAATATAACCCAAAACTGCGGGCTGGTGTCAATTTTAAATATGACGAAAAGATTTTTTCTTATATCGTTGAGTATTGTGCCGAACGAAAGATTAAACTTGGTAAAATTGACCGTACCCAAGAACCGATAAGCATTCGAGAGGAAAACGGAATGTCAATACCGTGGAAGGTAAAGACTTTGGTCGAAAATTGTGAAGGGGAAGTGCCAAGAATTTTTTATGAGACCGAAGGGTGGGGAAAAGAACCACTCTTTGTCTTAGTTGGCGAAGACCCAGTTTCAGTGGTTGAACAGTTGATTGAAATTACTAACGGCTTGATTAAAAGATAAATCTATTTAGAACAACGAATTCTTGACGAATTATGCTTATTGCTCGTAAATATGGCAAGTTGCTTTCCTAAGTTTAAAAGAGCCACCGCTTCTTGACTATTTAGCAACGCTTAAGTATATTTTTTTATCCTCGTGAAGAAATTAAAGGTTGACCAAAAGGATCTGTTTTTTGCCTTTGAAAACCGGATGCCGGAGACTACCCATTATCTCAATCTGGAAACGGGGGAAATTATGCCGGTCTTTGTCTTTAACCGTAAACGGGTATTAGAAGAAATTAAAAGAGAACCAAATAGATATATTAAGATAAAACCACTTACTACCAAAAACAGTTTTCAAATTATGAAGGATTATATTGAGACTGTGCCCAAGCCAAAAATTCGCCAGGAATTAAAAGCCGCTTTAACCAAGAAGGGGGCATTCCGCAATTTCCGAACTTGTATTGAGAAATATCCAGAAGAGAAAGAACATTGGTTAGAATTTAAGCGTAATGCCGTTTTGAATTATATTAGGACTTGGCTTAAAGAATTTGATGTTGAATTGGAATTAGAATAATAACCGTTCCGCGAGGCAATCTTTCAGCCCTTTCACAATTATTGCAATCTCATCGTTTCGAATTGTCCGAAAATCTAATAAGAGTTCGTCCTGTTCAATTCGACCAAAGATTGGTGGGTCGTAGAACCGTAATCTTTTTGCCAATTCGACGACGGCAATTGATTTGGGACGAATTGCCAAGACTTTAGTGGGCAGGCTAAAAGTGGCTAACGAACCGCCACCGACTTCGGCCAAATCGTCACGAACCGTTAATTCAATTTTATCGCCGAGTAAAGCTTGTAAGCGTCTTTTTAATAATTTTGCCTCTTTTTCCATTTCTTTTAAAGGTTTTAACAGTATCTGCATTAAGGCGTGTTCCTTTAATAACTTAACTTCATCTAAGAAAAGTCTTAAGGTCGCTTCTAAGGCTGCATAGGTCAATTTGCCACAACGCAGGGCACGGGTTAATGGATTTTTTTTCATTAGGTCAATATGGTGCTTTTTCCCAACAATTATCCCGGCTTGGGGCCCGCCAATCAATTTGTCGCCACTGAAAAGAACGACATCCGCGCCGGTTTTAATACTTTCTTGGACCATCGGCTCTTTGGGTAGGCCAAACTTTGATAAATCAATCAATGCGCCACTACCCAAGTCATCAACTACTGGGATTTGATACTTTTTGCCTAAAGATACCAAATCGGCTAATGGCACTTCTTTCACAAAGCCGATGATGCGATAATTAGACATATGAACTCGTAATAGCATTGCAGTTCTTTCGGTAATTGCGGATTCGTAATCTTTAAGGTGAGTGCGATTAGTTGTGCCGACTTCGACCATTATTGCGCCGCTCCGTTTCATCACATCGGGTAGCCGAAATGCACCACCAATCTCAACCAATTGGCCACGTGAGATTATCACCTCCCGATTTGCTGCTAAGGTATTTAATACCAGTAAGGTTGCAGCGGCATTGTTATTGACGACCATTGCCGCTTCAGCACCGGTAAGTTCGCACAAGAGATTTTCGATATGGGAATAGCGGTCGCCACGTCGACCCGTGGTTAAGTCAATTGCCAAATTACAAAAGTTCTCAGTTATCTCGACCAAGGCGGCTTGCGCGGTTTTACTCAATGGCGCCCGACCCAAACCAGTATGGAGGACGACACCCAAACCATTAATTGCTCTTTTTAAAGAAGGCCGGGATTGCCGTCCTAACATTGTTAAGAGTTCAGCAAATTCGAATGTCAAATCCGAACCCGCCATTATCCCGACACGTAATTTTTCAAGATAATCTCGAATCGTGCGGATGACAAGGCGCCGCGGTAATTTTTCTAACCACGGTGAAAGTCTTTCGTCACTCAGTACCTTTTCCACTGAGGGTAGACTACGCAGCCGTTCGGATTGATTATTCACTTTTGTCAACCTTTCTACCCAAGCGAGTGCGCAGTAAGGTGGCTCGTTTCTCATCCCGTTCTTCTGGGGCCATCTCCTTATGGTAGTAAAGTTGGAGCGAGGCTGGCTTGGTCAGAATCAAAAGTTCATTAATCGTCTTTAAACTAATATCGCTGATGACCCCGAGTGTGACACCGAACCGTAAGACTGCTAAAAGATTGATCGCCTCTTCACTGGTTATAATTCGCGCATTCTGCAGGATAGCTTGGGCGCGGTAGATTTTATCCTCGATTTCGATACGAGCATTGCGATAGAGGTAGTCGCGTGCCTTGCGTTCGTAGTTAATAATTTGGCGCACCGCTTTTTCAATCACTTCCACAATCTCGGTCTCAGAGCGACCTAAACTTTGTTGGTTGGAGACCTGAAAGAAATTCCCTTTAGTTTCGGTTCCTTCGCCGTATAAGCCACGCACGGCTAAACCAATCTGAAGAATGCCGCGCAAGACCTTCTCAATCTCTTTGGTTAAAACTAAACCTGGCAAATGAACCAGAACTGATGCTCGTAAGCCAGTGCCAACATTACTGGGACAAGCGGTTAGAAAACCTAATTCTTCGGAATAAGCAAATTCTACTTCTTTCGCCATCTGGTCATCAAAGTCATTAATTCGTGCCAGACTTGTCTTGAAATCTAAACCCGATGCTAAAACTTGATAACGAATATGGTCTTCTTCGTTAATCATTAAACTTTCGGTCTCGTCATTATTAATGAACACTGCGCGCTGCTGTTTACAGACAGCGAAGTCCGGGGAAATTAAATGCCTTTCTAATAAAGATTGAATTACCAGAGGAGTTAGTTCGTGTTGGGTTAAGAACCGACCGGTCTTTAAACGGTTTAAGTCTTCTAAGGCATAATTGACTAAGGTTATGATTCTTTCTTGGTCGGATTTAGTAGTTTTAATGGCAAAGGGGAAGCCCTTCAGATTCCGGGCAAGGCGGAGCCGATTGGATATGACGACATCGGATTGCGCACCACTACTATCAAGCCACTTGGCAATCATTGTCGGTCTTTGCTTTCTTCAACTTGTTTTATTCGGTCTCGGATCTGCGCGGCTTTTTCGTAATCCTCGGCGGCAATTGCTTTTTTTAATTCATCACGCAAGCGCTTCACCTCAAATTTGATTTCCGCCACCTTTTGACCAACTGCGGGTTTGCGCCCAATATGTTTCACGCTGCCGTGCATCCTTTTGATTAAAGGCAAAAGGCGTGGAGCAAAGGCTTCGTAACAGACCCCACAACCTAAACGACCGAACCGCTTGAAATCGGCATAAGATAGTTTACAATTTGGACAAACCAATTTCCGGTCTTCATCTTTTATCTTAGCTTTCAATTCTGCTAAGATTTCAACTATTGATAGATGGGGTTTGACAATATCGCCAATCCCCTTTTGGCTAGCACATTTGGCACAGAGATGCAGTTCAGTGCTTTTGCCGTCCTTATCCACGCGTGTCACGGTAATCGAGGCTTCATTTTTTTGACAAAAATCACAGAGTTTCATTTAATTTCCCATCCCTTAAATAATATCGTTTATGCACGAAATTAGCAACCATTTCATTATGGGTTACAATTACCATTGTCACTTTTCGGGTTTGGTTCAATTTTTGTAAGAGGCAAAGTAACATTTCGGCCGAATTGCGGTCAAGATTACCGGTCGGCTCATCAGCTAAAACCAAGAGCGGGTCATTAACCAATGCCCGGGCGACCGCAACCTTCTGTTTCTCACCACCCGAAAGCTGGGCTGGTTTGTGATGCAACCGGTCTAGAAAATCAAGTTCGGCTAATAGCGCCATACCTTTCTTTTCCGCTTGCCGCCTGGAAATGCCAGCAATTAATAAGGGCATAATGGTATTCTCTAAAACATTAAACTCGGGCAAAAGGTGATGAAACTGGAAGATGAAGCCAATCTTCTTGTTGCGGATTTCGGAAAGTTCAATATCGGAGTGGACAAAGAGTTCGGTCGAATCTAAGATAACTGTACCCGCGGTTGGTCGGTCTAAACCACCCAAGATATTGAGTAAAGTACTCTTTCCTGAACCCGATGGTCCTAAAAGTCCAATCATCGCGCCAGCTGGCACTGCCAAATCAATCCCGGCTAAAACTACTAAACGTTCGGCACCGAGTTCGAAGACTTTGTGGATATTTCGCGCTTCAATTACTGGCGAACCTGGATGATTACTCATACCGAATCGCTTCCACTGGTACCAATCGGGCTGCCTTATATGCCGGATAAATTGTTGCCAGAAGTGAAATGAGCAAAGAACAGCCAACCACTAAAATGAAATCAGACAGTTGCATCTGAACTGGTAGATTTTTAATGAAATAGACATCTCCGGGCAGTTGAACGAATCGGTATTTATTCAAAAGTAATGAGGTGATAAAACCAAAAAGCACACCCAGAGCGGTTCCAATCACTCCGATAAGAAGTCCGACACCAATAAAGATTTTCACGATGCTTTTCGGTTTGGTGCCCATCGCCTTTAAGATTCCGATCTCTTTAGTTTTGCGTAAGACCATTGTAATCAACATTGCAATGATATTAAAGGCTGCCACCAAAACGATTAAGACTAAAACGATAAAGGTGACGACTTTTTCTAATCGCAAAGCAGTGAAGAGGTTGCGATTCATTTGAATCCAATCCAATGCCCGATAAGGAAAACCTAAGATTCGAGTCAATTCTTGTGCCACCCTGCCGGCTTGGTAGATATTAGAAAGTCTTGCTTCAATTCCGGTGACGCCATCACCAGTGCCTAAAAAACCCTGTAGCTCTTTTAAGTCAAGATAGACCAGGGTGGCATTATGCTCATACATCCCAGAATCGAATATTCCCCGCACCGCGAACTTTTGACTTTTCGGGACCATTCCTAAGGGGGTAGCAAGACTTTGGAATGGCGAGATTATTGTCACTTCATCACCGATCGTAACACCTAAGTTCCGGGCTAAATCTAAGCCTAAAACCACGCCACCGTTCTGAAAATCGAATTCACCTTGGACAATCATCTTCGCAATATCGGTCACTTTTTTCTCCGCTTCAGGGTCAATCCCTCTTATCACTACCCCGTCACTAGCATTCTTGTAACGGATTATGGTCTTGGCATAAAGAAAAGGGGCAAAGTTTAAAACTCGATCTTTAATCTTATTGGTTAATGAATCCGAAATTGTCATTGGCTCGTAAGAGTATTTAGTAATCACAATATGGGGGGTAATACCTAAGATTCGATCACGCAATTCCCGATGAAATCCATTTAGAACCGATAGGACAATAAGAATTGCTGCGACCCCAACGAAAACACCGCTGATAGCAATGATAGATGTGGCGGACAGGAACTTACCACTGCGGGATAGAAGATAGCGCCGGGCGATAAAGAACTCAAACATAAAAACGTTAGCCGTTATCCACTTGCCGTATTTTTTTTGCACCAATTAAACAAAAATCCTTACTGCATTTCGTAAGCTGCACCAAGTCCTTGGACGACAACATTAAATGTTTATTTCGACTCATCAGGAACCAAGCGGAGTTGCGGAAATAAAATCACATCTCGGATTGATTCGGTATTAGTAAAAAGCATCACCATCCGGTCAATACCTAAACCCAAACCGCCACAAGGCGGCATTCCGTATTCTAAGGCAGCAATAAAGTCTTCATCCAATGTTGCATACTCTTCATTCATTTTGATACTCGTTTCAAAACGTTGACGCTGTTCAACAGGGTCGGTCAACTCTGAAAAGGCGTTGCCCAATTCAATACCACAAATAATTGGTTCAAACCGTTCAACCAATTCCGGATTATTACGATGTGTCTTAGCTAAAGGTGTCGTCACTTGCGGATGATCGCAAACAAAAGTTGGCTCAACAATATCATCCTGGATAAGTTCCGAGAAGAGTTTATCCAGCATCTTACTGAGTGAATGAATCCCTTCGGTCGCAATTCCGAACTTTTCGCCCAATTTTTTTAACGATGCCAAGGAATGACCTAATGGGTTTTCACCTAATTTCTCTTGCAAGGCATCGACAAATTTCAACCGGCGCCAGGATTTTGCCAAATCAATATTCTTATCTTCATAATAAATCTCATCCACAAAAGTATTTTTCTTACAATCCCAAACACGCTTCACCTTTTTCATCCGATAAACAAAGTTAGTCTTGCCGTATAAATTTAAGGCGATAAACTTAAACAACTCTTCTACTAATCGCATCATATCATTATAATCGGCATAAGCCTCATAGATTTCGACTTGGGTGAATTCCGGATTGTGGAATCGGTCAATCCCTTCGTTGCGGAAGTCTTTGCCAATCTCATAGACTTTATCAATGCCACCAATAATTAACCGTTTCAAATAGAGTTCGTCCGATATTCTTAAAAACATATTTTGGTCTAAGGCGTGGTAGAAGGTTTGGAAAGGTTTAGCCGCAGCGCCGCCGTAAATGGGTTGTAACACTGGTGTCTCAACTTCGACAAATCCCCTTTCGTTCAAAAACTGCCGAATTAGATTAATAATTTTTGTTCGGGTCAGGAATATTTCTTTGGCTTGGGGGTTGGCAATCAAATCTAAATACCGAAACCGGTATCTGGTCTCAATATCTTTCAAGCCATGCCATTTTTCGGGCATTGGGCGCAGGGCTTTTGCCAAAATCTCAAATGATTTTACTAAGACCGTTATCTCACCGGTCTTGGTTTTGAATACTTCACCTTCAACGCCAACCCAGTCACCAACGTCTAATAAGTCTAAGAGGTTAAATCGCTCGCCTAAGCAGTCTTGTCGCAAATAGATTTGAATCTTGCCTGAGATATCGGTTAAATGACCGAAAATGGTTTTGCCGTGTTCACGTTTGGCAATCAAGCGACCCGCAACTCGCACCGATTCCTTTTCCAACTTAGCGAAATTTTCAGTCACTTCTGAAGCGAGATGGGTTCGTTGAAAACGATAAGGGTAGGGACAAATTCCCAATGAACGTAGTTGCGCCACCTTCTTCAATTTGATTTCGCGCTCTTTGGCTAATTCTTCATTCATCGAATCTTCATAATATCAATATTCGCTTCAATTGTCAACGCACTGCATTCTGTCCTACTGTTCTGCGTCGTTGAACCATTTGGACAATTTTGAACTTTTGGGTATTCCAGGGACCTGATTTACGGGCTGCGGCTTTGGTTTCATTTTAAAAATATTTTCACCGTCCAACTTGCTCCCCTACCGATTGCTATCCGAACAAAATAAATTCCAGCTGATTTCCCTGCCTTTTTGATATGAAGGTAATTAACCCCATCCGGCGCACACTTAAACCAGTTATGTTCAACTATTCTACCCAGAGCATCATATATTTGATAACCAACCGCTTCACCTCTTGGAACACTCAGTTTCAATATCACTTCGTCTTCTCGATAACTAACCGAATACAATAAGCCAATCTTTAGCTCTTTATTATCCTCAACCATTCCAACTGGCACTCCCTTAAAAGCATAAAGTTGATACGGTTGATTATTTTGGTCTTGTAGACTGACCAAGACATCAGCATAACCATCGCCATCTAAATCCGGTGCGCCAGTGACATCATATACTCTATCCACAAAATTATAGGACCACAACACCTCCCCATTTGTACCATTCAGCACTTTGACCAACCGACCGTTTAAGGCACCAACTATCACTTCGGGAATTCTATCACCGGTCACGTCAGTTAAAGTATCAACTGACCAGCAATCTTGACCAATCGGTTGTGACCAGAGTACAGTACCATCGGTGCCGGAAAGAAGATAGACCGAGTTTGACCAAGACCCAACAATCACATCGTCAATACCGTCATTATTGACATCTTTTATTGGCACAACCTCCATCACTACATAACCGATATCATTTTGCCAAATAAGATTGCTATTGCTTCCTTCCAAACAGAATACTTTGTCACTCCAGCCACCAGCAATCACATCTGGAATCTGGTTATTATTAGCATCGCAGAATGGTTCGACATCCCAAACCGAATTGCCGGTATTATATGCCCAGATTTGTTGTCCATTTCGACCATTGACGCAAAATACCCGATTATCATAGCCATTACCACCAGCCCCAACAATTACTTCTGGCACCGTATCGTTATTAACATCAATAAACGAACAAATACACTGTGCCCCATCTAAGGGTGGTCGGAAGGTCCAAAGGGTCTCGCCGGTATGTCCAGAAAAACAGAAGGCGGTACCACTGGGATTATTGCTATTACCACCCGCTGAAGCCAATGCCTCAGGATAGCCGTCATTATTGCGGTCGGGTGCTGACTTGACTGTATAGACCCAGCCCCAATTCGGACCTTGGGTATAAGTGCACCAACTCCAAATTGTGTTGCCGGTAAGACCATTGATGGCAAAGACGGTTGAACCGGGAAAAGCACCACCAGGTGTGCCTAAAAGGAAATCCTGAATCGAATCACCACTGATATCATCAATCGTTCCTAAGCCCTTATTACCCCAGGTGCCTTGGCAGTCACCCCGTGTCCAAATATTTGAACCATCAATACCGGAGACTAAATACAATCGAATTGGTGGTGAAGGATAGGCGCCATAATAGACTGCTGCCAAGACATCCGGATGACCGTCATGGTTCATATCTGCAGTCGGCACAGCATTATAAATCCCACCGGTAGCAGGAATTGACCAAATAACTTGTCCTTGGGGTTGCATTATTAAAAATGACAAAATTAACAACACCATAGTACCTCCTTTCCCAAAATTCGGTAGAAAAATTATAATAAATTTAATTTTTTAATCAAGAAATTTCACCACAAAGGTAGTCGTCTTTACAAACTTCGGGATGTCGACGGTCAGAAAATAACGAAGGCTGAGGCAGGGCGAATTGGGCTGAAACGGTGTGGAGTACCTGAAGAACTACGGAATCGAAAGAAGCAAGACAACTTCCTCAAGGGTTATCTCGAGAGACTCGAGGCGCCCTAAATATCCGCCCCCAAAGTAATAATAGCGAAACGGACCACTCTTTTTCCTTTGGTGCAATAAGTCGTACCGCTACAATTTATTTCACAACCAAAAAAGTTTGAGAAATCCTTCAAACTTTCCCTGTGTAGAAAAGAATTTTTGGGGACCCAAGAAGGACTTTGCCCCTTTGTCTTTCCGGCCTGTCTGTCGATTTATGAAAAGTCATAAACTTCAGAATTTATTCCTTGCCGCGAGACTTTTATGTCAGTTGCAATTGTGCTGTCGGTTAGTGAAAATCAATCTGCAAAGATGCATTTGCGGAAAAGGTATTTTTAAATGTCTTCTTCCCTCTTAAATCATAAGCCAACCCCAAGGAAATCACCGCTGGTAATTTAAATCCCCTAACAGTTAAACCCCAGCCTATTTGTGTCTTGTAAACTTCCTGGGGTATAATCACCGCGCTTTTGTCAAAGGTCCCAACAGTTAAATACCTGTAACTTAGACCGGATTGCTTAGTGATTTCATAACCTTGAAGATTAAAATTGAAATCAAGGAATCGGTGGATATTAGCAATAAGACCAATACGGTAAGTTATTATTTCACCCATTGGCATTGTTGATTGATACCGGCCGGTGTGCGAGTAAGTGCAGAAACTGGGCAAAATAAATCTGCCAAGTTTAATTGCGTTGTAAATACCAAAAAATATGTCGGTACTGCCTGGGCTAATGGGTAAATCATCCGTTTGCTTAAATTCAGCACTTGAGGCAAATTTTGTTCCAATGCCGGTCGCAAAATAAAAGAATTTGGTTTGCTCTCCTAATATTTTTACTCTTAGGCGTAGCGAAATATCACCTAAACCCTTGGTCGTCTCATATCTGTTCCAATAAGGTTCTACCAGTAAACTTTCTGGCAAATAGGGTATTATTCGACTTCGGCTAACAAAAGCGCGCCGGAACTCAATCTCAAAGGATTGGGCAATTCCATAAGCAATGCTGAAAGGTAGGTTAGAACGAGAATAAATCTTGGGTGAGTGTATAAAAGAAAATAGGGACCCCAAATTGTCCGACTTGCCGTCAGCATTCCAATAGTTTGTCGTCCGAACTGGGTCAAACAAAAGGGTAATTCGCAACTTTTGAGGAGCAACTAAGTAGACATCGTATAACGACAATGGTTCACCAGCAGTACCATAGAGATTATCCCAAACTTTAGGTAGCGGTGAAGTGTCCGGTATCGGATTAGCCGATACTGGCCCAACGAACCAAAGGAAGCAAAAGTAGATTAGAATGGAAATCCTCCGGTATTTCATCATTGCTATTTTATGATTAATTTTTTTCCTGTCAATAGCTGACAGTGTTTACGGACGCGGTATCCGGTCTTATTGGAAAACTTGGGAGGCGATATTAGTGACGGCTCGTTTATTCAAATAAGGGAAACATTACCCAACGGCATTAATTGAATTCGCAGCCGATGACATTTTAATAAGACTTTTAGGACTTGAAGTGCACTTCCTTCTTTATCTCCAGCATTATATCAAAATCCCAATCTTTCGTTGCCACAATGAATTGTTCAAAGTGCCTGAGATTAATATGCTCAGTGTAGGTTCCCTTTTTGATTTAGGTTTTTGGCTGCTGTAATCAACCATCATTAACCCATCGGTTCGAGGATATTTTTCTCAATAACTCAAATTTTGTATTCCTTAAAGACGGTTGCTATTGGATTTTTGTTAGATTAGCCACGATGTTGCCTAATTTTTTAACTTCACTTGATTATATGCCATAAAAAGCAATTTATTTTTGGTGTGGAATTTTACTAATTCGTTTATTTTTTGTTTAACCTGACGAAATTGGACTAAAAAGCTCTTTAATCTTCCTTCACCTTCAATTGCGGAAATCTTTTTCAAAACCCCATTTCCAAAGAAACCGACGCCATAAGTTGAACTGGAGGTCGTCGAAAATCCTTTGTAAATTTTTACCCGAGTAATACCTGCCTGAGATTGGTGAAGTCTTTGCGGCGTTGATTGCCTTATAGGTCGATGCTATCAATCGGTTTAGTGAACCGAAGAAGTTATTGGGTTAAAGTGGCTTGATACCGACGACTTATGTTTCGGACAAGCGAGTTTATTCCAGTCAGTTAATCCGCCTAAGGCAGATTGCAATAAATGGTTGTGGTGGGTATTTATTGAGCCAATTCGTTCGGCAATAAGGTGTTGGCAGGATTATGAAGAGGAAAATTGTTCAAAATGGTTTAAAGTAGCGGGAAGGATATTTCAGATAGACTCGGTACTGAGTGATTCGATAAGCGCGGTACTTATTTCACCAGCCCGGAATTTCTTATTGGCTAAAATTTTTAAATGGAACGGAATGGTAGTCTTTACCCCTTCAATAAGCGTTTCGGTTAGTGCCCTTTCCATTCGAGCGATCGCACCAGCCCGGTTGGTATCCCAAACGATGATCTTAGCGATGAGCGAATCGTAATAAGGTGGGATGGTATAGCCGGGATAGATATGAGAATCAACCCGCACACCCGCTCCACCCGGTAGATGTAAGTTGGTTATCTTGCCTGGGATCGGCATAAAATCTTGTCCAGGATCTTCGGCATTAATTCGACATTCTAAGGCATGGATCTCTTTCAATTCTTCAAAGATGAAACTCTTGTCGATACCACCCAAAGCGGTGCAAAGATTTTCACCTCCAGCAAGTAGAATTTGTGCCTTGACAATATCGGTTCGAGTAACCAGTTCGGTGACTGGATGTTCAACTTGAATTCGAGTGTTCATCTCTAAAAAATAGAAATTTTTCTTTTCGTCGGCCAAAAATTCGATTGTTCCAGCATTGTGATAGTTTATCGCTTGTGCACCCCGCACTGCCCAATCGCCCAACTTTTGTCTCAATATTTCATCAACCATTGGTGATGGACATTCTTCAATAAGTTTTTGGTGCCGTCTTTGAATTGAACATTCGCGTTCACCCAAGTGGATAATTCTACCTTGCTTATCACCCAAGATTTGGACTTCAATGTGACGTGTCCTTTCCAAGAACTTTTCTAAATAGACTCGAGCATCGCCAAAAGTTGCCTTAGCTTCGGCTTGGCTCATTCGCAAACCGGTTTCGATATCTTTTTCGCTTCGTACCACCCGCATCCCTTTACCGCCTCCGCCGGCTACGGCTTTGAATATTACTGGATACCCGACTTCGGCAGCAATGGCTTTTGCCTCTTTCACAGAATTTATTTCGCCATCACTACCCTCTAAAACCGGAACGCCGGCTTGTCTCATCTTTTGGCGAGCTTGGACTTTATCTCCCATCAAACGAATAATTTCGGCACTGGGTCCAATAAACTTAAAATTACAGGATTCACACGCCTCAGCAAATTCAGCACTTTCTGCTAAAAAACCGTAGCCGGGATGAATCGCTTCACTTCCAGTAACCTCAGCGGCAGATAATATCCTTGGTATGTTGAGATAACTGTCTTGGGCTGGCGCGGCTCCAATACAGACTTTTTCGTCGGCTAATTTAACGGGTAGCGATTCGCGGTCAGCTTCCGAATAGACTACAACGGTTTTAATTCCTAATTCCTTACAAGCTCGGATAATCCTTAAGGCAATTTCACCCCGATTAGCAATTAGAATCTTTTTAAACATTACCGTAATTCGTGACTCGTAAACTATTACAAAAACACAAACCGTGCCCCATGGAATTAACCCTTAGCAACTCGCTCAATATAAGTATTGGTTCGGGTGTCGATCTTGATTATATCGCCATTGGTAATGAAAAAAGGGACATTGATAACCAAACCGGTTTCCAGTTTGGCTGGCTTACCACTACCAGTTGCGGTATCACCTCGAAAATCCGGTTCGGTTTCAACGACTTTCAAGTTGATAAAATTAGGCAATTCGACCGTAGTTGGTCGGCCATCAAGATATAAGACATCCAATTCGAGGTTTTCAGTCAAATACAACTTTTTTTCTTGTAACACTTCGACGCTTAAGGCAAATTGTTCAAAATGTTCAAGTTCCATAAAATAATAATTTGCCTCATCGTGATAGAGAAATTGACACCTTCTCCTTTCTACTTCGACCTCTTCGATTTTCTCATCCGAATCGAGATTTTCTTCGATTACTGCTTGCGTCATAAGGTTACGCAGTTTGGTGCGGACAAAGGCGCGGCGCTGGGCAATCTTCACCCGTTGGTATTCAATAACTTCATACACTGCTCCTTTGTAACGGATCAGTAATCCGTAACGAAAATCATTTGGTGTAATCATATTTCGATCAACTCCTTTGGACTTTTTGATAAAATTTCATAGCCATTAGGGGTAATTCTCACCAAATCTTCGATGCGTACACCACCCCATTCGGGTAGATAGATACCCGGTTCAACGGTTATAACATTATTTTCCGCTAAAATCGCCTGGCTGGTTTTTGCCAAGGCTGGATTTTCATGTACTAAAAGACCAACTCCGTGCCCTAAACTATGACCAAAGTATTTGCCATAGCCTTTTTTCGTAATAAAATCACGGGCAGAAGCATCCACTACCGAAGCTTTTTCCCCAGGTTTGAGCATTGCTAATGCGGCAAGTTGGGCCTCTAAGACTATGGAATAAATCTTTTTGCTGTACCGCGAAGCCCGGCCAATAAAAACCGTACGGGTCATATCTGAACAATAACCTTGATATTTCGTGCCGAAGTCAATCACTACCGGTTCACCAAATTTCAATTTCTTCATTCCCGGCTGGTAGTGAGGCAAAGCGCCATTTCGTCCTCCAGCAACGATAGGAGGAAAAGCTAATTCGCCACCATTACACCGAATCTCATATTCGATTTCATTGGCAATTTCCCTTTCTCGAAGTCCAGGTTTTAAACGCCTTAGAACCGAAGCAAAAATTTTATCGTTAATCTTAGCTGCCTTGCGGATCAAATTTAATTCCATTTCGTCTTTTATTGCCCGTAAGTCTTTTGTCCAATTACCACATGGCACAAGTTTCGTTTTTTTAATTTGCTTTTTAAGCCGTTGATAATTCTGGTAGCTTATGTTCTCGGCTTCGAAACCTAATCGCTTCATCCCCACCACAAATTCAATCGGAAAGACTGAAAATAAATCCCGTTCTCGAATCTTAATTTTTGCATTTCTAATTTCACGTTTGGATTGCTCAGCATAGCGAAAATCGGTAAAGAATAGGGCCTTGCCTTTTGATAAAAGCAGAAGCCCATTATCACCAGTATAACCAATAAGGTAACGAAGATTAGTTAAATCGGATATTAAAAGTCCGTCCAGGTTTTCTTCGTCCATTCGTCGAATTAAGTTATTGATTCGTGATTTCATCTTTCGGCAGATTTTATAATAAATTTCTCTAAAGTCAATCTGTCGGTTTCCTGCCGCTGCAAAGCAAAAATAGCCCCTTTAATTGCAAACCGAAAATGTTCTCCCTAAAACCAACCAGCGAACTACTCAAAATCCTCTACCTAAAGACAACTTAATCAGCAGAAAAGGATTGATTAAAAAACTTTGTCTTTATATTCAGTTTTTCGAAGTTTTTAGCCCCCTAATTTTATCGTTTAATCATAGTCATCTTATGGACGGTTTTTATACCATCAATTTTCAATTCATAGAAATAGACACCGCTTGCAAGATTTTCGGTTTCGAAATACCAGAACCGGTCTCCCATTGGTAAGAGGTAGGTACCGTAATTAGCAACTTTCCTACCTGTGTAGTCGAAGAGCGAAATACTGACAGTTGCCGATTCATTCAATTGCAAGGCTACTTTGACTTTACCATAATTGGGGTTGGGTGAAATTGAAAATTTAAATTTTGGCTGAGAAGCTTTCGGTGGAGTTTTATCAGTTATTGCGGTTGGCGGGATAGTGCGAAAGACCGCACCGCCTTCGGTACCAGCAAAAAGGACCGGTTCTTCACCACTGCGTAGTGCAAGCGAAAGAACTTTCCGATTGGTTAGACCAAAATTGAAAGTATCCCAACTGACACCTCCATCAGTCGAAAGATAAACACCGTAGCCATAAGTACCAGCATAGATATAGTTATTGGTCGTATCAATCACCAAAGCCCTTATCGAACGCCGCAGAGGCAGTGAATCCCAGGATGCTCCACCATTGGTTGATTTGTAAACACCAGCGGTTGTACCACAATAGACAATTTGATTATCAAATGGGTCAGTTGTTATTGCATAGACTTGTCCCCTTAAGCCGGTGTGACTTCTGTTCCAAGTCAAACCGAGGTCAGTTGAGATATAAAGAGCTGGATAGGAATAACTGGAATCACCTCCAACATAGACTTTATTAGAATCAATTGGGTCAAAGGCAATTGCCCAAGCCCTACCACCACTATCAACGGTATCGTGTTCCCAGGTTAAGCCGCCGTCGCTGGAATGGGATACGCCCAAGTGATAAGCGCTATTGAAATAAAAGGTACCGACACAGAAGAGATTATTAGGATTTTGTGGCGACACTGCCATATTGCCGCCATCAGTAAGCCAACTGCCAATTGTTTGCCAGACGGACCCGCCGTCGGTGCTCTTAAAGAGCTCGGCGTTGCCTCAACCCGAGCCTTCTAAGAGCCAGATGATTAGTGGGTCGGTTGGGTGAAAAGTGATGGCACAGAGATTGCCACAACCCAAAATCTCGGGCAGGCGCTGCCAAGTGTTGCCATCGTCGGTAGATTTGAAGACCGCGTTGTCAGCGAATTCGATGAATAAAGTATGGGGTTCAGTTGGCTTGATACTTACCACTGGAATTTTACCAATGAGAATACCGTTATTAATTTCCTGCCAGTTATTCCCAGAGTTGGTAGATTTGAACATTCCAGCAGTTGTACCACAATAAACTAAATTGGTGTCATAAGGGTCAGTCATAACACAACGAACTGTCTTACCACCTATCCCAGAACTGAGACTTACCCAAGTCCGACCGGTGTCATTACTTCGGCAGACCGAGGTATAAGAACCAGTATAGATGATATTCGGTGCATTCGGAACTGCACACATTGAATAGTTATAAGAGTAAGTACTCTGTCTGGTCCAATTTATACCGCCATCGGTCGAACGCATCACACCCGAAGTTGCGCCAGCCAGCACAATCTGGTGATTGAGCGGACTGACATATAAGGAATAAACATAGGAAACATTAATCGGAAATTCATAGCGAGTCCAGGTTTCACCCCGGTCGGTTGATTTATAAAAAGCCGAGCGGGCATTAGCATAACCACCAGCATAAACAATCGTTGTGTCAACTGGGTCAATGGCAATTGAGTAATTATAAGAATTGCTTGCGGTATCGGTATTGACTACTGTCCAGTTTGCACCGCCATTGGTGCTACGGGCAACGCAAGGATGCCAAGACGAACCATCGTAGGCATAACCACCAGCATATAGGACTTGACTATTAAGTGGGTTAATGGCTAAACTTTGGAAGTAAGTGTTGGTTAGGATAGTATACTGGCTCCAACTTGTGCCGCCATTGGTTGACTTATAGCATCGGCTACTACTAACCGCATAGACGATTGAGGAATTATTTGGGTCAACTGCCATTGCATAAGGATAAGAAGAAAGGCTACCGACCGCCGTCCAGGTTTCACCTCGGTCGGTTGACTTCAATATCGGCGTCGGTGATACGGCTGGAGCAATGTAGATAACGGGTGGATTATCATTACTTACTGCGCCGCAATAAATCTGGCCGCCTTGCGGTCCGATGCTCACCCAGTCACCAAAGGCTATTATGCATAGACCAAGTAAGATTATTGAAACCCCAATTTTTTTATTCATCAGACCTCCATTTTAATAATTATACGCTGTAATCCATAAAGTCAAGTCAAATCTTAAGCGATATCCGAAAGGAAATAAGGTGACGAGGGCAACCCCTTATCTCCCCATTCTTTAAAAGAGATTTTCAAAATTGTTCAAGAGCTAATCGGGGTTTCAAAGGGGCAAAGTCCTTTGTGATGTTTTGACCTGATTGATGGGAAAGGCGGACGTTGGGTGATAAAGCCGAGTTTAAGAAATCAATTTAAAAGCTATGAGCCGATTATTGACTTTGTAAGAAAGTTGGGTAAAGTATTTTTAATGAAATTGCGAATGTTACCGCATAAGACAAGGGTAAGTTCTTGGGGACTGGAGATTATTATTTTTCACGAGCCACCAGTACCTAACCACCAGTCCCTGTCTTTTCGCCCCGCTAGCTCAATGGCAGAGCAACGGATTCTTAATCCGTGGGTTAGAGGTTCAAGTCCTCTGCGGGGTATTTAGGAGTTTAAAATGAATGAAATGCCAGAAGAACAAAAAAGTGCAATAACAATCCCGGAAAATCAGAATATTCGGGCTTCGGCTTTGATTGATATCCTCTATCTAACTAATGTCACCTGGCTATATGTCTTTTCGCTTATCTACCCTTTGTTTGGGATAATTTTTGGTGTTATCATTTCGACCGGTTCGATATCCGAGAAAGGAAAGCGCATCGGTAAAATCTGTCTCATTTTGGGCATCATCAATATTGGGCTTTCCGTTCTAATTTTGATCGTCCTGGCTATTTTTCGGCACCTTTTAACTGACCTGATCGGCTGGACCTTGTGAGCCTTTTATATCTTTTTCTATTTTTGAGTTTACCTTTTTATCGAGAACCAATTAAGTCAATAGCCCCAAAAATCGAAACGGATTTGGTTTGGGTCTATTTTACTGACAAAGGTTTTACCACCAATGAAGAATACAACCAGACTTTGAAAGCCTTTGCGCCCAGACTTTCACCGGATGCCTTGGCAAGAAGGGTTAAGCATAATGGCATACCGGCTGATTTCAATGATTTACCGGTCTGTCAGAAATATTTAGATGAAATTCAAGCCCTGGGTGGTAATTTACGCACGGTCAGCAACTGGCTCAATGCAGCAAGTTTTCGTATTCCCACATCACTCATTCCTGAAATTAATTCTTTACCTTATGTCTATGATATAAAACCCGTAGCAGTGCATAAAACTGAAGTGGCGCAAGAACCTTTCAAAATTAACCAGTCAATTAGAAAAAGTCCAATGCGTCCGGAAACAATCGAAGAAACCAAAGAAGATACGACCGCCTATCGAAGACTTTATGGACCGTCTTTAGAACAGGTTGCGATGCTCGGTGTACCACCAGTCTATTTTAAAGGCTATACCGGCTCAAAAGTAAAGGTTGGCTTTCTCGATACTGGACTGAAACGCAAATGCCGCGACACGGTAATTGAAGCGCTAAAACATTTAGACTCAACGGTGATTTCCGAATACGATTTCCTTGCTGGTGACGACTTCTTCATAACTCAACAACCAAATTTTTCTTTCCCTTCGATTATTAATAATTTAACCAATCTGCCGAGAATCAAAGAACCGGTTATCAGTCTTTCCCAAACTGCCAGTGATACAATCTTCCTTTTTTATACTGCGGACAATTTTTACGGTTTAGAAACAATTCCAAGACGTGCCCTCTATTCAACTTATAGCACTGACGGTGGAAGAAACTGGAGTCCGCCGATTATACTTACCCCTGCTCCCCTTGGTTATGCCTGTCGGTATCCATCAGCAGTTTCGAAAGTTAATCCAGTTTATGCGGTTTCGAAGGAACACGGGACTTATGTCGTCTGGCAGTCTTCGCCTCTACCGGATGAAAAGGTTGGTAATATCTACTTTAGCTACTTTCGCAATCTGGTCTGGCAGAATCCGATATTCTTAAATGTCGGCAAATCACCCAACCTTTTTCAAAAAGGCAATTCCTTATATTTAGTATTCATAGATTCCGATAATAAAATTTATTTCCGATGCGCCACTATCTTTCCCGATAGCATAAGATGGGAAGAGACTGTTTTAGTTGGTGAAATCTTAGAAAATGCGATAAGACCCCAAGTCGTTATTGACTCTTTAAACGAAATTGAAGTCTTCACCACCGGCTTAAAATCAGGTAGGATTTATCATTATCATTCAGATGTTGGCACCTTCTTTAAACCAAGACCCAATCCGGTTGAAACTTTAGCAAGCAATGCTCAAGTTTATATAACTGGTAATACAATTCATCTTTTATACAAAGATTATTTCCACCCACCATTTGTTAAAATTGCTTATAAACGCTCAACTGATGGCGGTGAGACTTGGAGTTCTACCGTTTCGGTAACCCCTGACTTACTAACCATCGGTTCATTTTCTTTTATCGCCGATGATAAACAATATGTTGCCTATGAAAGTTATGGCAGCATATATTTAGCCCAATCAGCCGATGGTATTAATTGGACTAACACACCAATTGATACTCAAGAATTCCTTTATTGTCCAATGTTTGTGAAGTCACGCGATAATCTTTCGCTTGTTTGGTTTCGCCGGGGTGATGATAACACTGATTATGAACCAGAAGAAGATAATATTATCCAAGCCGACCATGGTACCCATATGGTTTCAATTGTTGCTGGTTACAAAACTGGTGAAATCGTTGGTGTCGCCCCGGGTGTTGATTTAATCATTGCTAAAACCGAACTCCATCGCACAAAATTCGGTGGTCAAGGGCGCGGCTGGGCTTATGAATTTACCTTAGAAGAAGATATGTGGATTGCCGGATTGGAATGGGCGGAAAAGAAAGGTGCGCAAATTATCTCAAGTTCTTTAGGCTATCGCAGTTGGTATGGCGATAGCAGTCTGGATGGTAAAACTGCACCGATCTCCATTGCTGCCAATTTAGCTGCCCAGCGTGGTTTAATCATCGTTTCAGCAATGGGCAATCGGGGTCAAGATAGTATTGATTACCCTTGGCCCAAACCTTACATCGTTGCCCCAGGTGATGCTGATGGAATTATTACCGCTGGTGGTGTCACCAAATACCGTGCACCCTGGCGTCAAAGCGGCACCGGCCCAACTATTGATGGTAGAATGAAACCAGAATTGGTCGCAATGTCCGATACTGTTGTGGTGGTAAAACCGGATGCAATCTCGGATATTGAAGGCAGTGCTGGGACATCGGACGCCACAGCCCTGATTGCTGGTTGTTGCGCCTTAATCCTTGAAGCCCATCCGGACTGGACTGCCAGCCAAGTAAAACAAGCCCTTTTTGCCACTGCCTTTGACCCAAAGCCCGGTCCGGATACGATAATCAATGGTACCGAGATAAACATCTTTGGCTATGGTATCCCCAATGTTGATTCAGTATTAAAACTTTATCCACCAGAACGCCCTTCTTATACTCAAGACCGGTTGCTTGACCCTTATCCTAATCCTTTTATTTTAAATCCAAACAATAAGATATATTTTCCATTCTTCTTAGCCCATCCAACCAAGGTTGGTAAGATCACTATCTATACTTTAAGTGGCGAACGGATTAGCGAGATTTTGCTGGCTCCAATCTTAAGACCGGGTCGCTATGGTATTGATGATAACCGAGAAGAGTTAGAACGGTTCGGTGCGGTCTGGGATGGAAAGAATAAAAGCGGCCAGACAGTTGGTTCAGGATTATATTTTGTTGTCCTGCGAACTGGTTACAATACCGATGTGAAAAAATTTGCTGTGGTCCGATAAATCAATGCCAAAAAAGCCAGATAAATAGACAAGAGGCAGTAACTGCAGCTAAGGTAAACGGTAGACCGATTTTGACAAAATCCCAAAAATTTATTTTGTAGCCTTTGCGACGTAATAAACCAACCGCAACGATATTGGCTGAGGCACCAATTGGCGTGATATTCCCCCCAACTGTTGTGCCAAGTATTGTACCGAATAATAAGAGATATAGCGGATAACCATAAGTTTGAGCTAAAGGTGCAATAATTCCAGCCACCGCAGCAAAATAAGGGATGTTATCAACAAAACCGGAAATGATGACCGAGCCGAAAACTAATACTAAGTAAGTAATTAAAAGACTACCAGAAGTGAACTGTCCAACCCAATTTGCCAAAAGGTTAACAATACCAGTATCTTTCAATGCCCCAACCATACAGAAGATTCCAGCCAATAGTGCTAAAGTTCCCCAATCGGCATCCTTTAAGACCGAATAGGTCTTAATTTTTTTGGATAGAGCACTGAAGACGATAGCGATTAAGGCAAAACTGATACAGACCAGACCACCAAAATTACCAAAGCCTTTTCGCAAAAAAGAGGCGATGATTAAAGCTAAAATCAAAAGTCCTAAAAGAATCCCGGGGAAAATGCTTATAATCTTTTCTGGCTCTACCGGGCTGATTGGTTTATTCTGTTTGCGCAAGATAAAATACAAGGCAACTAAAGATGCAATCGCGCCAATTTGGACTGCAAAGAACAGGGACGGTCGGCCTTGAAAGAAAAAAAAGTCATTAAAGGTCATCCCGGTATTTGCCGCTAAAATCATACTCGGCGGGTCACCAACCAATGTGGCTGAGCCTTGAAGATTAGCCGAAAGACAAATACCAAGAATAAAAGGTACTGGTGAGGTCTTCAATTTTTGAGCAATTGCAAAAGCGATTGGTGCCATAATCAAAGTGGTTGAAACATTCTCAACAAAGGCGGAGAGGATTCCAGCAAAGAGCGAAAGCAAAAGAATTGCCCAAACCAGATGATGGGATAGGTCAATTAGCCTTTCCGCCAGATAGGCAGGTATTTTGGAATGAATAAAAAGTTCGGCACAAACACTGGTGCCCCAGAGCACACCTAAGATATTCCAATTGATATGGTGAAAAATTCGGATTGGGGTCAGGATTCCAAATAGCATTAACAACAGAACCCCAACCCAGACCGTTATAAAGCGAAAACGGTGGGTAGTGATTAATATCAAATAAATTAAAATAAAAATTATGGCAGTGATTAATTGGCTATGGTTCATCGCGAAATTCAAAACTTGAACTCTTTGAACAACTTCAACCAGTTTGAACTCATTTCATTCTGCTATCCGCTACTTCGAAATTTATGTTATGAGTATCGGCTATTGTGTTACAAGCCCGAACGGACATAGTCATTAAAAGCCTTTTGGAGAAGTTTGGTTATCTTGCCCGGAGTTCCTTTACCAATTAACTTACCATTAACACTTACGACTGGCATAATTTCAACGGTTGTGCCAACCAGAAAAAGTTCATCTAACTCGTATAATTTTGTTTCCGGCAAGGGCGTCTCGTGGAGTGGCACACCGAGGTTGTGGGATAATTTGATTACGGTATCCCGAGTGATACCAGCCAGAATATGATTTGTCTTCGGATGGGTGACCAATTCGCCATTTAGGACACCGAAGAGATTAGTATGGGTGCCTTCGGTGACCACGCCGTCCCGAACAAAAATTGCCTCAGCCGCTCCGCATTCTTTTGCCCGCTGGCGAGCTAAACAATTGGCTAAAAGCCCAATCGCTTTGATATCGCAGCGTCCCCAACGGAAATCGCTAACAGTGATAGCTGAAACTCCTCTTTTGGTATCTTCGGCGATTGGTGTTAGAGGCATCACCTCCATATAAGTCGTTGGCAGGACTGGTTCGGTAGGAAAGGTATGGGACCGGCGCCAGACACCACGCGTTATTTGAATATAAATCGTTGCATCACTATCGCGCAACTTATTTAATTTTAGCAGTTCGAACACTATTGCTTCAATCTTTAAAACATCTGGACAATCAATTCTCACTTCGTTCAAACTCCTTTTTAACCGCGCAATATGCTCAGTTAGGCAAAAAGGCTTACCATTATAGGTTCGAATCACTTCATAGACACCGTCACCCAACATAAATCCCCGGTCATTTGGAGCAATACAGACCTTATCTTTGGGTAGATAAAGCCCTTTTGGTGTGGTTTGGGACTTATAATAAGTCCATTCTTTTCGCTTGGGCATAATCATCCTGCGCCCGAACTGCCTCCTCCGCCCCCACCGCCGCCACCACCAGAAAACCCACCACCTGAGGCTGTGCTAGTCGAAAATGAACTCACCATATTAGAAATATTATTAGCAAATCCGCCTAAGGCGGATTGAAAACTACTAAGATTATCGGCAAAAGAAGCTTGCGCCGCCTGACTAGTCGTTGTTGCAATATACCAAGCAGGTAGTGCCAACCTAACCTCTTTTTGCTCTGCCAGGCGAATGACATTCTGCAAAAATCTCTGCGCAACTCCCAACGCCACCGCATAAACATAGTATTGCTCCCAGATTGGCAGTAAAGTAATTGGTGCCTGCTCAATCGCCGAAAAATGAATTAAAAACTTACGAAAATTTAACCAACGTTTCTGTTCAAGATAAGCCTTCGGACTCCAGCGCAAAATCGAACGTCCGGCAATAGCAAATATCACAATCAAGCCAATAGCAGACATTATCGGCAAAATAAACGAAATTGGATTGGGCAGCGAAAAGAGCGCACCTAAACCGGAAATGAGTAAGAAGACCCCAATCGCCAGGGTTGGTATCAAGTAAAGAAAGAAGGTATTATAGGCATTAGAGCTTCTCAAATCGAGCAGGTCTCCGCCCAATTCCTTTTGCCACCAATTTAGCGCCTGGTCAAACAAGTCACTCAAAATTGATTGGGTTTTAGTTGGGTGGTCTTTAATATATCTCTTAACTGCCTCATCGCTAAATGTCTTCTCACCACCGCTAACTTCTCCAAAGAAAAAATTGATGATTTGAGAAACAATACCGTCTAATCTTAAAGATTCCGGTTTTTCTAAGGTGAAGGCATAATGTCTCTTATTACCTTGCCCAACCTCTTTTACCGAGACCAAACCCTTTACGGCTAAATCTAAAAGTGTTGCCAGCATACCTTGAAATATTGGTTGATACATCGCACTCTTATGCGGCTTTTGATGAAAGATTACCGGAAGGACCACGGGTGGAGCAGGCCTTGGTGGCTCGTGTTCGTAGATTGCCTGATAATCAATCTTTGGTTCGCGTCCGTACCGGAAATAAAATAGAAGCAAAATGGCAATCGGTAAAACAATCATTAGGAGCAAACCTAACGGTATGAAGACAAATTTACGGATTGAAGAAACAACAAAGTTTCTCTTCTCTTCTTTAAGAATTGCTTGATAACGATTTTTAGCTTGTGGTTCAACCAAAGGAAAAATTGCCGGTGCGGTTAGCATTCGAACTTCAACAAAGGCATCTTTAGGGATGCCTTTCTGCTCAATCAGTACCTGGTCTTTCGGTTCATTGAAAGTTAAAGTTCCGGGTTGGGCACGAGAATGGATATAGACCTTAAACAACTCCGGCGAAGGCTGGGGAAGAAAAAGTTTAATTGTGATACGGTCAATCTTTTCGTGTTCATCTTCGATAACCTTCCAATAGAATTCAGCGACATCTTGAAATCTTTTTACAGCACCAATTATAGTATAATCTAATCGGAAGGTCTTTATTTCATCTTGCGCCGAATACCCCCAATGGATATAAAGCGATTGGCTGCGATTAGCTAATTCCAATGGTTCTAATTCTTGCCAACCAGCCGCGGTCTTTTCTAATAATTGATTAAAGATAATATCCTTAGCCCCGCTTTTTTTCAAGTCAATAAATGCCCAGGAGAAAGAACCCTCAAAGGCATAGGTTCGGTCTTGAATTA
>JBDRUX010000023.1:0-26666 GCA_039801565.1 Caldifarciminota bacterium | reverse complement strand
CATTGGACCGGACATTCTCATAACGGGCATCAATAATCAAAAATGGGTACTCATCGACCAAAGGTCTTTTCCGCCAGGTCTCAAGTTCGGCATCCAATTTAGCTGCGATTCGAGATACATTAGAGGCCGAGATTGGCAGGCTGTCCGCCTAAGGCGGATTCGGTTATCTTCTCGACGCGACGGGTTGAGACTCCTTGTAGATACATCTCTTGTAAAGCTAAAAGAAAGGCTTGTTCACTGCGTTGATAACGATTAAACAATTTGGTTTGGAATTTACCGGAACGCTCGCAAGGGACAGCGAAATGGAGTTTACCAACTCTGGTATTCAGACTACGCGGACGATAGCCGCTACGATGACCCTGGCGTGTGGTATTGCGTTCATAAGGGCGGGCACCCAAAAATTCAGTCATTTCGGCTTCTAATAGCTCTTGGATAGTATTACGAATGACCTGATAGAAGAAATCCGGGTCATCGATATAAAACTCTTGCTTTAAGGTTGAGTTTTAATTATTATTTTTTAAGGTACTGGTCATTATTTGCTCCTTTCTGCGGTTAGTTTAACAAAACTGACTGTAGAACACAATGGCCGGTTTTTGGTTTGGCGCCAGGGGTGGTTCCCACCCCTGGGTCTCTTCTGTTCTCTTGTCATATTTATCCTTTCTCCATTTTGCAGACATTATAGCACATAACTGTTACCCCCACCTCTCTAAGCTACTCCGGATACAGCCACCCCGCCATATCCTACTTCTTAGTACTATTCAATCTAAGTTTTTAAATATCAAATAGACCGGACAACTTTCGGCTTGACTAAGGCGTTAGTTATAACTAACCTTTATTAAAAAGCTATGTTCGTGTCCACGAAAGGAATGGCAGGCATTTTACGCCAAATCCGAGTGAAAGCCGGGCTTTCCCAAAGCGAAGTCGCATCAAGAATGGGCATTAAAAGTAAATCTGGACACAGTTTTATCGCCCAATTGGAAAGTGGTCGAATAAAAAATCCAACTTTACGCACCATCTTTGATTATCTTCAAACCTGCGGTGTTGCGGTCGGTGATTTTATGGCGAAAGTGGAAGCAATCGAGTTCCAAAACCGTCTTAAGCGAATAATTTCGCCAGTGGAATTGCCAAATTACTTTTTCACTTGGTGCCAGGCAATTATGACAAAAACCAAAAGCAATTCAATGGAAAATTAACTAAATACGCAGTGAAAAATGGATTAAACGAAGATATAAAAGATAAAAGAAAAGGTAATTGCGCTATATAAACGTGAGCTCAGAATCCAAAAGCAATATAACAGCACCGATTGCCTTAGATTTAAAATCGTTCACGCTCGACCAACTTAAAGAAGTGGTTAGAGAATTGGGTTGGGAACGTTATCGGGCAAGCCAAATCTTTTCCTGGCTTTGGCAAAAAGGAATAAACGATATTAGCCAGATGACTAACTTAGCAAAAGCTAAACGGGAGTCGCTGAAGGCAAAATATTATATCAGTCAACTGAAGCTTATCAAATCCCAAAAAGCCAATGATGGCACCGAAAAGTTTCTCTTCGCTTTAACCGATAATCAAAGTATCGAATCGGTCTATATCCCAGAACTGCATCGAAAAACGGTCTGTGTTTCCACACAAGTTGGTTGTGCGTTAGGGTGTAAAATTTGCTATACCGGTCAGATAGGTTTTAAACGAGACCTTAAATTTTTTGAAATCGTTGACCAAGTCTTACAGGTACAAAAGATTACGGGCCAGCGATTAACTAATGTCGTTTTTATGGGAATGGGCGAACCCTTGCTCAATCTTACTGAGTGTGAAAAAGCGACTGAGATTTTAAATTCTGATTTTGGGCTAAATATCGGCGCCCGAAGAATTACAATTTCGACCATTGGCATAACCGATAAGATCTATCAATTTGTTGAATTCCCTTTACAGGTAAAATTGGCAATATCCTTAAACGGCACTGACGACAAGACTAGAAATTACTTGATGCCTTTCACCAAGTATTATCCTCTGAAGGAATTGATCAAGGCGGCTAAATTTTATACCAAGATAAAACGGAAACGAATCACTTTCGAATATGTTTTGGTAAAAAGGGTGAATGACCGAAAAGAAGATATTGCAAGGCTGCCGAGATTACTTAAAGGGATACCTTGTAAGATAAATCTAATTCCCTTCAATCCTTTCCCGGGTTGTGAATTAAAAGCACCGACTTTAGCCGAAGTTGAAAATTTTGCTCGAAGTCTTTATTCAAAGCTGCCAGCAGTTACGATTCGCAAAAGCCGCGGGTCGGAAATCCTTGCCGGTTGTGGACAGCTGTCTGGAAAATATAACTGAAATCTTGCCAGTTTTCTTAAAAAGAATTGACAAATGGTGATTTCTTACTTATGCTATCTTTTAACCTATTAATGTCTTAACCTACGCAATGCGGATTGGCGTCAATCTTTTACCGTTTCGGCAACGACTGGCTGGGACTGGTCGGTTTACCCAAAATATATTAGCCCAACTGGCGGCGCTTGACCAGGAAAATAATTACTTTTTGTTTCTAACTAAACAAAGCGAGCATAATTTTACAATTTCTGCACCCAATTTTTTGAAGATTATCTGTCCTTTCTCACCAAACCGGCGAGTGATTCGAATTTTTTGGGAACAGTTTATATTGCCTTGGCAGTTACTATATTATCGAATTGATTTATTATTTACCCCATCCGTCGCTATCCCATTTTTAGTACCAACCAAAACCGTTACCGTAATTCATGATATGATTCCATTTCATCGTTCGATAACAAAATATACTCCTTTACGCTCATTTTATATTCAAACTATGACCAAGTGGGCAGTGAAAAGGTCGGACACGGTTATTGCGGTTTCGGAAAATACCAAACGCGAAATCGTAAGGTTTTGTTCGGTACCCCAATCAAAAATTTTTGTGGCATTAGAAGGCGTGAGTCCGCAATATCACAAAATCGATTCGGAATCTGAATTAAAAAAAATCCGCGCCAAATATAATTTACCCGACCGCTTCATTCTGTTTGTTGGCACCCAAGAACCGGGCAAAAACTTACCCAGGCTGATTGAAGCCTTTTTCGTAGCAAAGAAAACTAATTCCATACCTCATAAGTTAGTGATCGTTGGTGCCTATGGCTGGGGGAAAAAGTTAGGAAAAACCCTACCCGCCTCAATTGCTAACACTTTCTTATCCAACGAAGTATTCTTTCCTGGTTATATCCAAGAAGAAGACTTGCCTCTAATTTACAATCAAAGTGAACTTTTTGTTTTTCCTTCGCTTTATGAAGGGTTTGGATTACCAGTCTTAGAAGCGATGGCTTGTGGTGTGCCGGTAATCTGTTCTAATCTATCCTCGTTGCCGGAAATTGCTGGTGATGCTGCAATATTGGTTAATCCTTATAATACTTCAGAAATTGCTGATGCGATAGTGAAAGTCTTAAATGATAATACTCTCCAAGCCGAAATGATTCGAAAGGGTTTTGCCCAGGTTAAAAAATTTAATTGGCAACAGTGTGCTAATGCTATCTTGAATACATTTAAGTTTACGATGGGAAACCACCGGCCGAATTCTGAATTCCGAATTGAAAATTCAAAATACCCGCCCGACCTTTCAATTATCATTATCACTTACAACGCGGCAAACTTTTTAGTCAATTGTCTTAATTCAATTTATCGGAATACCAAAAAATCATTTGAAGTTATTGTTGTTGAAAATGGTTCAACCGATAATACGTTGGCACTACTTGCCCAATTCCCTCAAATTCGAATTATAAAAAACCGGTATAACCGCGGTGTGGCGCGAGCTCGTAACCAAGGCTTGCGAGTCGCCCGTGGTCGCTATCTCGTTTTACTTGATGTGGATACAACAATAATTGGCGATGCCTTAGACCGTTTAGTTGAATTTATGGACAAAAATCCCAAAGTCGGAATTTGTGGGCCAAAACTTCTAAGTCCCAATCAAGAACTTCAGTTCTCTTGTCGCAAACTTCCCAGTCTTTTGACTAAAATTATGCGCCGGCTACCATTTAAGTTCGTCCAGAATCATCTTAATGAAGAACTGATGTGCGATTGGAACCATAATTCAATTCGACCGGTCGATTATGTTATAGGTGCCTGCCAGATTATTCGAAGAACGGCCTACGAAGCAGTGGGTTTCTTAGATGGCCATATCTTCTACGGTCCGGAAGATATCGACTATTGCATTCGAACTTGGCAAAAAGGATTTCAGGTTTTTTACTATCCGGATGCTTTGATTATTCATCATGAACAAAGAATAACCAAGAAAAAATTCTTTTCTAAATTGACCTTACACCATATTAAGGGTTTAATTTATTACTTCATTAAATATCGCTACCTTATAAACCCAGCAAGATTAAAAAAACGATTACATCTCGACTAACCGAATAAGATTCTTTGCCTTGGCTGATTGTGGATTAATTTTTAAGACCCACCAAAGAGTTTGTTTTGCCGCTTCGAGTCGCTTCCGTTGCTTTAAGAATAAAGCCCGCTCGATGCCGAAGGCTTCATAGCGTTCTAATATCATCTGGCTACGCGCATCTAATAAACTAAGTTTTGGTTTTCTCACGATAAACTGGTTATAGTCTATCTCGTCAATAGTTGTATCAGTAGTCAATTCGTATAATAAGCCATAAGGAATTCGACTCATTTCTGGCTTGATTGATTTCGCATCATAATCGGTAAGATTGTTGAAAGTGACAAAGACACGCCTATCCGGATTACGGTCAACAAAACTGTTAATCATAGCAATAAAAGCATTTTGAATGCCGACATTGTCTTTTAAACGATTATGTTCAAACTGGTCGAGAAAGAACAGAAAATGTTTGATTTCTTCTTTAGAATTAGCTACCAGCCAGGGATATTGTTTAGCTAAATACTGAAAATACCATGACCTTCTTAATAGTTCTTTATCAATGATACAAATGTCGGTTCGGTATTTTTCCACATACTGGAGATAAAGCGACGGCGAATAAAAGTCCCACCAGTTAGTGATAACGATGGCATTTTTCGGCAGGATTTTCAAATGGTTAACCGCTGCGTCATAGGCAAGGTAATTATCTTGCATTGTCGCTTTTCGATAATTCAATAAAAGTGGCAAACCAATTAGAATTATAAAAAAGGGGTGCGGAATCTTCGTTCGCTCAATAAGAACCTTCAATCCCATTCCACTCAAAACCAAAACAACGAAGATGCAAGGCAGATAATAAGTATCAATATCCGGAATTGAGTAGTTAACCGCATAAAAGAACGATAGTAAAAATATGGTTAATAAACCAATTAAAAGAGAAGATGCCTTTTGAGTTAAAAACTGCCATCCCCCAAAAATTGCCAAGACAATAAATCCACCAAAAATTGACTCTTGGTAAAGTAGTTTCACTCCGAATTTTAAATTTCTTAATAATTCCGGGAGGGTTGATTTAAACATCCAAACTTGATACTGGCGGCCAGTAATATGCCAGAAAAAGCGTTCCCAGTTGTAGGGGTTTCCCCAATTAAAAAGTGGTACTTTTTTCGCCCGGATGATAAGATACAGATAAACCGATAATCCTAATAGGAAGAACAAAGTCGCAAGGATTATGGTACGGCCATTGTGTAATTGTCTGGTGCCTTTTTTACTTGTTAAAAGCATTAAAAAAACAATTGTGCCAAGGAAAGTGCTAAAAATCATCATATGATTGGTAAAACTTAAACCCAAAATGAAAGCCAAAAAGAGCCAAGAATTATTTTGTTTGGGTGGGTTGCTATCTTTAGGCTTTTTCGATTCCACACTATCTGATTTAGTCCAAAGCCAGACGATTATACCTAAAAATAACGTCGTTAGACCATAGACCTCAGCACTTACCGCCACCGACCAAAGTGTCTTGGAAAGGGCAAAGAAAACGGAACTAATGAAAGCCACGGATGGTGAATTGGTAAGATTTAACATTAGGTTGAAAAAGAAAAAACCTGTCACGACACAATAAAGTGCCGAAATAAAATTAATCCGTTGGGCAACCGAACCGAAGGGCAGACGGGAAATAACATTGCCCAATAAAGTATATAAAGGATAGCCGGTGGGATGCAAGATATTAAGGAGATAACAACCAGTAATGAGTTCACCCGAATCAATTAGACCTACGGTTGGACTTAAAGTTAGAAGATAAATTGTTAAGAGGAAAAATGGCAGTATTATTTTAAGCGAGATTGCTTTCAATCCTACTAAAAATATTGAAGGGCTTGATAATGTCAAGCCCTTCAATTAACTAACAATCAGCTTCGTTAATAATCGTCGCTACTCAAGCCGTTGGCTTGATTCCATTCGCACTCCGAGACCGGACAACCAATTTTATCTTCGCCCTCAGGTGGTGTCGGGTGGGTTTCAATTCCTTTCATATACATATAGCGATGCCACAACTTGCAATGTTCCCGAAAGGCCGCTTTGGCGTTAGCCGTTAATCCTACCCAAAAATAAGCGTATTTGGTATCAACGCCCCGCTGCACGCCGCAAGCCTTAATAATTGCCTCCCGAACATTAGTGTCAGAACGACCAACCTCGGCAATTCGCTCACCGTCATTTGATAACATAAAAACGCCCGGGGAAATTTCTCGGACATAATAGTCAATGTGGTCAAGCCGATGCGGGCCCTTTATTTCAATCACTGTTCCTCCTATTTTCTCTAAAATGCTTAAAATTCAATTAACACTCCAATTTGAACCCAATCCGTTTAAATAATTTTAACCAAAAATTCGGTTCTGTCAATAGCCATTAGCCTTGACTATCAGGGAATTGTGAGTTATAATAAAATTTGTGGAAGTCGTTGTGACTAATCGTAAGGCACGGCGGGATTTTGAAATCTTAGAAACCTATGAAGCTGGTATCGAACTCCTTGGTACTGAGGTAAAATCGTTACGCAATCACGCCGCCTCCTTGGACAGTAGTTATGCCGTTGTCGAAAATGGCGAAGTCTTCCTTTATGATGCAAATATCGCTCCTTACAGCCATGGTAATATCTTTAATCCTAACCCAAAACGAAAGAGAAAGCTTTTATTAAAAAGAGATGAGATTAAAAGACTGTTTGGCAAAACACAAGTGAGGGGTTTTACGCTAATACCATTGAAACTTTATTTTAATGATCGAGGCTATGCCAAAGTTGAACTTGGTCTCGCTCGCGGCAAAAAAGTTTACGACCGGCGCGAAGAGATTAAACGCCGCGATTTAGCCCGATTAGAACGACAAGCCGAAAAACGAAGACGATGAAAATGACTCAAAAGTTGACTCGAAGCGGGTCGAACTCTCCGTTTTTGAAAACTTTTTCTTCAGGGACGCCGCTTCTTTTTATCTTATTTTTTTTATCAGCATTCGCCCGCACTATCCCGGTTGGTAATAAATTAATCGAAACAACCAAAATTAAAGAAATCGAATATGTCTCGGCCAGTAAAGTAGTAACTGCATTAAAAGGTAATATCTGGCAGTCAGCTAATAAATGGATAGCAATCGTGCCGGACACCTCAACCGAATTGAATTCAGAGTTAACTTCCGAGCAAAGACCGCATCGGCCAAAAAAGGAAGTCGAAATTGTTTTGACACCCAACCACGATACGATTATTGTCAATCACCGGTTAGTTCCTTCACCATTTCCAATTAAGGTTATTGATGATGATTTAATGGTTCCGGTCTTTGTGTTAGGTGAAATCTTTCCCCTGCCTAAACCGTCGGTGCCTAAAATCAAATCCATCACTTTAACTCAAAACAAAGATACAACCATTTTAAAAATTGAAGTTCCACCGAGTGTTCTTTATGAAACCGAAGTTCTTTCTTCTTTAGAGTATCACCTATACCTGCCAGCCCTATCAGAGATTAAAGAGATACGACCGAAAGGGATTGTAAAAAATATTGTTATTGAGAATAAAAGTGGTACCAATATCGCCTTATATTTCAATCGCCCTTGCAACCAAAAGATTACAAAATCATCGGATGCACTATTTCTTCTCTGTTATCCCCGACCCCAGAAAAGGCTTACCACGATTGTCCTCGATCCTGGGCATGGTGGCAAAGACCCTGGAGCAATTGGTCGAGGTGGCTTGAAAGAAAAAACGGTAAATTTGGGCATTGCGTTACGGCTTAAAAATAAATTAGAAGCACTCGGACTTAAAGTCCTTCTCACTCGTACTGATGACTGCTATGTCAGTCTTGCCGACCGGGTACGATTCGCTCGTCACTCCAAGGCAGATTTATTTATATCAATCCATTGTAATGCCGCCGTGCGTGACAAAAGAAAACGCGGACTCGAAACTTACTTCTTATCCGATGCCAAAACCGATTGGGAACGGGCGGTAGCAGCAAGAGAAAACGCTGCTATTGAATTTGAAATTGCCGATACCAATCCAATCGTTAATAATGATCTAAGTTTAATTCTTTCCGACTTGGCTCAAAATGAATTTCTCCTCGAATCACAAGAATTAGCCGCTTTAATTCAAGAAAACACCGCCTATGCTACTGGAATTCCTAACCGGGGCGTAATGCAAGCCGGCTTCTATGTTTTAAGAGTCAATTTTATGCCGGCAGTTTTAGTCGAATGTGGCTACATCTCTAATCCAGCCGAGGAAAAACTCTTAGCCAAAAAGGAATTCTGGGAAAAATTAGCCAAAGGCATCGCCACCGGTATCAAAAAATTTATTGATGAAGTGGAAAAACGCTATGCCCAAAAGTAACCGAAAAGCAAACAAAGAAAAGTGGCAAACTCCTTTTGCCCCCCCACATTCTTACTACAGAATCACGGAGGTTCCTACCAAACTATTGCCTTTGGCTAATGACTACTGGCTAACTTTGGTGGCAAATTCATCAAAGAACAGAAAATTTAAAGGGACTACCCTCAACAAAAATGCTCCAATCGGCATTTTCGATTCCGGAATTGGTGGTCTTACGATTGTTCGAGAATTAAAAAAAATTTTACCCAATGAAGATATCATCTACCTTGGCGATACTGCAAGAGTCCCCTACGGCACCAAATCACCCGAAGTAATTACCCGTTTCGCTTTCGAAGACACCCGATTCCTCATTAACCGGAAGGTAAAACTGATAATTGTTGCCTGCCATTCGGTTTCGTCGGTCTGCCTACCCGAACTCCAAAAAAATTTCTCGGTTCCGATATTAGGCGTTATCGAACCCGGTGCCCGGGCTGCCCTCAAAGCAACCAAAAACCGAAGAATCGGTGTCATTGGCACTCAAGCTACAATTACAGCAGGAACTTATGAACGAGTAATTCGTGCCTTAACCAAAAATGATGTCGAAATTATTGCTAAGAGCACACCACTCTTTGTTCCATTAGTCGAAGAAGGTTGGTTGGACAATGAAATAGCCCTCCTGGTGGCAGAAACCTATTTGAGGTCCTTTCGGAACGAAGGGGTTGACACCCTGCTTTTGGGTTGTACCCATTACCCATTATTAAAAGGCGTAATCCAAAAAGTCTTAAACAATGTCACACTAATTGATGCCGCTGCCGCTACTGCCTATGAAGCAAAAAAGGTTTTGACCAAATTGGGACTTTTGATAACAAAAAAGAGAAAGCCGGAATACCGGTTCTATCTTTCGGATTTAACCCCAAACTTTACTGAGGTCAGCAAACAGTTTTTAGGTGAACCAATTTCTTATTGTTTTAAAGCGACGATAGCGGGATAAATGATTCGAGTTATGATTTATCTTGAAAAGAAAGTGAGGTAAAATGTTTTTAAGGCGCGATGGCAGAACACCAGACCAGACCCGAGAAATTAAAATCGAACTTGGCTATCTTAAGTACGCCGAAGGTTCTTGTCTCATCACAGCTGGCGACACCAAAGTGTTATGCGCTGCAACTTTTGAACGAAAAGTTCCACCATTTTTAGTCGGGTCGGGTCAAGGGTGGATTACTGCGGAATACAACCTATTACCCCGTAGTACTCAAGAAAGAACGGTACGGGAAGCAACTGCCGGGCGGGTTAAAGGCCGGAACCAAGAAATTCAGAGATTTCTCGGTCGTTCCCTGCGGGCAGTTTGCGACCTTTATGCCTTGGGCGAGAATCAATTTATTATTGATTGCGATGTTTTACAAGCCGATGGTGGAACTCGGACAATGGCTTTGACCGGCGGTTTTTGTGCCTTAGCCAGTGCGGTTAAAAAATTGCTCATTAATAAGGTGTTAACAAAGAACCCAATTATTGAAAATGTCGCTGCAATCAGTGTCGGAATCGTTGAAGAACAAATCTTAGTTGACTTATCTTACGAAGAAGACTCGAAAGCGGATACGGATATGAATGTTGTAATAACTGAATCCGGGAAAATTGTCGAAATCCAAGCGACTGCTGAACGCATCCCGTTTGCTTTAGACGACTTTCTCAAAATGTTCAATTTAGCTAAAAGAGCAATTGCTGAAATCATTTTAAAACAGAAGGCGGTTTGCCAAGGCTAATTGCCAAACCGACCGATTGACTTTTCGTTAAAATTAAATTAAACTAATAAAATTGGTAAAGAATGATATTGACCTATCTGCTGCCGCTATTACTTTTAACCACTCCAGTGGCAATTATAGCCCGGGAGGGAAGTGATTTGGACTTTACCTTTGATGCTGCGGCTTTTCGAAATTCAGTTGATTCCTACTCTCTTGAATTTTATTTAAAAATTCCTTACGCTACCTTAATTTTTGAACAAGTGGGACAAACATTCATCGGTCGCTATCGAGTAACAGTCCGGATTAACGATAATCGAGGTGAGCCAATTGCCGGTGAGGTCTGGGAAAAAATGGTACCAGTTGATTCTTATTCCCAATCGAAACAGACAATTTTGGCTGCGGTAGCGGAGCTTAAATTAAATATTACCGGTCGGGCGCCAAAACTCCCAAATGGTGAACGGTTAAACGGTTTGCTTTTGATTGAAGATATGAATTCGACAAAAAGAAAAGAAATAAGATTCTCCTTGGCATTGCCGGTTCAATTGAGTGATTTAAAGTTAAAAAAAGCTGGTATTTTGAATCCAGCCCGTTCCTATACCGCCACCGATACAATTGAAGGGTATTTTGAAACTTATGCGTTTGACTCAACAGCAGTTGCGCCTTGTTCGCTTCACTTTATCCAAAATCGTTCCGTATTAACCAGTTACTCTTTAATACCAACCAAATTGCGCCAAAACGATGGGATTTGGATTGGCGAATATCAAATTAAGTTGCCCCTTGAAAGATTTAGCGAGCTGGTGAACGGTACTTATCGCTTGCAACTCAGCCATCAGCCCAGCCGAGAACAAAAAAATGTCGAAATTAGCATCGTAACCCCATTTTATCTTTCAACTAAGGAATATTTAGCTAAAGTGGATGAATTGTGTTATATTGCCACCGAGGAAGAAATGGCACAACTGCGCAAGGCACAGCCTACCGAACGCCAGAAACTTTGGGAAGAATTTTGGCGAAAAAAAGACCCCACCCCAACCACCGAAGAAAACGAGACGATGACCGATTACTTTAACCGAATCGAATATTGCAAACAACATTTTGGCAAACCAGATAAGGGGTATAAATCAGACCGAGCCAAAGTCTATATGAAATTTGGTGCACCTGACCAAATCGAATCCAATCCGTTTGAGCGATCAAGTCAACCTTACGAGATTTGGTACTATTATAGTCAAAACTGCCGGTTTGTCTTTGTTGATGTTTCGGGTTTTGGTGAATATATCCTCACCGTTGGCAAAGAATATTTGAAATGATAAAATTGCCGCGATTGATTCGACGAAGGCAACCCCGAACTTGTTTCAGGGTTTCTTTTTTATTTGGTTTCGGTCTATTCTTAATCTATCAATTTGGTTATCCCTTAGCCCTTGATTATGCCAGTTTCCGTTATGCGAAAAATCTTAACCTGGTCGAGCTTTATTATTCGGTGCCATATCGAGATCTAATTTATCAAATTATCAATGATACTATCTTGGCGATGGTGCGGGTTGATTATTCGATTCACAGTCTAACCAGTCCGGACTCAGCCGCAGATTCAACCTTTTTTCGATTCGCGCTCGCTTCCTTCAAAGAAGCCGAAGCCAGAGATTTAACGATGGTTGACCAAAGGAACTTTTATGCTCGTCCTGGCCAATACCGGATAAATTTCACGGTTAGCTGTTTTAAGGATACCAGTGCTTTTTCCCCATTGGCAAGAATTGGATTTTATTCCGACACTTTAACAATCATTGACTATTCCGATTCGTTGGCTCTGAGTGATATTGAACTTGCCGCACAAATTACAACCGACACAATTTCGCAAGGCAAGTTTAATAAAGGTGGGTTGACGGTCGTTCCGAATCCAACAGGTCAATTCGGTTTAGCGTACGACCAAATCAACGTCTACTTAGAAGTTTATAATATGGAACCCGACACTTTGCCCTTTGAGATTACTTATGCCATTTTAGATTCGAACCGAATGCCCTTAAAAATTTTTCCAGCCGAAAAAAGAAAGAAAGATGGTCCCAGTGTTTCCTTAACTTTTGCCATACCGACTAAGGGATTAAATCCGGGACCATATTTTCTATTTATCCGATTACGCGATTTAACAACTCAAAAAGAAGTTAATCGGTCCAAACGGTTTTCAATCGCTTATCCCACCGGGCAAAAGGCAACGAATTGGCTACCAATGAATGCTACGACGCGGCGCTATTATGAAATGATTCAATTCCTTGCTACCGAAAAAGAGAGACGTCAGTTTAAAAAATTATCCGGACTAGCCAAAGAAAAATTCTTACAACAATTCTGGGCCAGGCACAACTTTTCAGAGTTTTTATCTCGGATTCAATATGTTGATTTCCATTTTGCGTTAGGCCAGAAACCGGGGCATGAGACCGACCGGGGCAGGATCTATATAAAATATGGACCGCCGGACGAAATTGAGGATTTGCCGATGACCGAATATTCTAATCCGCAACAGAAGTGGCGTTATCATAAAACCGGTCTCGTCTTTATTTTTATTGACCTTTATGGCAACGGTAATTTCTTGTTAATCTATTCTAATTCGCCAAACGAAACTAACCATCCTGACTGGAAAAAATATGTCAATCTTGAGGAGATAAGGGAATAGATGGGGAAGATCGGTTTGGTTGACATCCACCCCTTCCGTCAGGAATGGTTTAGTATTCCAGAAACTGAGACCTTGCGCGTTGGCGAATTCGTGGTGGTGCGTGACTTGGAAGGTGAAGAGTTTGGCAAATTAAAGTATATCAACACGGGCAATGATACCAAGGTTTTTATCATCCGCCGGGCAACTTCGGAAGATATCGAACGGGCAGAAGTCCTCAAAGCCGAAGCGAAGCGGAGTTTGGCTGTATTCGGCAAACTGCTTGCCCAATTCGACCTCAAGTTAAAACCGGTTGACGCCCATTATCGTTTTGATAAAAGCAAAATCTGTTTTTATGTCTATACCGAATTGCATCAGGATTTTCGTGCCTTTCATCGAGCGGTCGCCACTGCTCTTCACCGCCGAGTCGCGATCAAATGCATCAGCGTTCGAGAATACGCCAAGTTTTTCGGTGGTTTAGGTCCTTGCGGCAATGAACTTTGCTGTCGAACCTTTCTGGTTGAAATTAAGCCGGTTCATTTACGGATGGCACGCCAGCAAAATCTCTTTGTCGAACCGAACAAGATTTCCGGCTATTGTGGTAAACTTTGCTGTTGTTTGAGATTTGAAGAGGAACTTTACAACGAAGCCCTAACCGCTTTTCCTCAGATTGGGTCGAAGGTATTCACTCGGCAAGGTGCCGGAAAGGTTATGGGGATTGACATCTTTAATCGTAAGGTTTTGGTCAAAGTTAACGAAGACATCGAACTTTACTTGCCATTGAAAGAAATCGGCTATTTGGAAGATTTTAAAGCTGACGATTAATTTGTATGGCTAATTTAATTAGTATCGCTCAAGAACGGATTGACATTTCAGTACTAAAGTCAATTGCTGCTCAAGAGGGGATCTCGCTCTCGCGTCTCATCCAAGGGATTAAAGATAATAAGATTGTAATTTTGCGGTCCAAGGTTCGGTCAACTCGACCATTAGCCATAGGCCAATCGTTAAGGGTTAAAGTTAACGCCAACATTGGCACATCACCTTTGCGAGTCTCTTTAAAAACTGAATTAGCAAAGCTCAAAGTTGCAATTGAGGCAGGTGCCGATACGGTTATGGACTTATCAACCGGTGGTGATTTGGATAAAATTCGTCGGGCGATATTGGAAGCGGCTACAGTACCTGTTGGCTCGGTACCAATTTACCAAGCGGCCGCAACCGCCCAAAAGCGGCGGAAGTCATTCGTTGAACTTAAAGCAAAAGACCTCTTACAAGTAGTCGAACAGCACTTGGCTGATGGCGTTGATTTTGTTACTATTCATTGTGGTATTACTAAACAACATGTCAAATCGTTATTGCGGGCTAAACGATTGACCGGGGTAGTGAGTCGGGGTGGTTCATTAGTTATTGAGTGGATGAAGTATAATCGTGCCGAAAATCCCTATTATGAATACTTTGATGACATTTTAGCAATGGCAAAAGAATACCGAGCGGTCTTAAGTTTAGGCGATGGTTTAAGACCGGGCTCATTACACGATGCCACCGACGAGCCACAGATTCTCGAACTTGTGACAATTGGTGAATTGGTCGCTAAGGCGAAAAATGCCGGTGTCGGGGTGATGGTTGAAGGTCCTGGTCATATCCCTTTAAATCAAATTGAGGCGAATGTAATTCTGGCAAAGGTAATTTGTGAGGGGGCACCATTTTATGTCCTTGGTCCGTTAGTGACCGATATCAGTTGTGGCTATGACCATATCGCCTCAGCAATCGGTGGTGCGCTGGCAGCATATTATGGTGCGGATTTTCTTTGTTATGTGACACCATCGGAACATCTTGGTTTACCAAACGTTAAAGATGTTTACGACGGAGTAATGGCAGCAAAAATTGCTGCCCATGCTGCTGATGTGGCGAAAGGGATAAAACGGGCAAAAGAATTGGACAGGAGACTTTCGCAAGCCCGTGCCAATATGAACTGGCAGAAGATGATTCAATTCTGTTTAGCCCCGAAAGTTGCTCAAGCAATTCTTAAAAAGAATAAAGTGAAGATACTTGAACCTTGCACAATGTGTGGAGAATTTTGTGCAATGAAGCGATTTCGCAATATCTATCCGATTCGAATGTTAACAAAACTAAGAAAGGAGAGATGAGAAACCCTATGCTGCCAAAATATACTCTTTTTACCCCAGGACCAATTGAGGTCCCTGATTTTATCCTTAAAGAAATGGCAAGACCATTAGTGTACCATCGCGAGCAAACTTTTGCTAAACTTCATCAAGTGGTCGGTGATAAGATGAAAAAACTCATTAAAACCAAGGCGCCGGTCTATTTTTTTGCTGGTTCGGGAACGGGTGCAATGGAAGCTGCGGTTGTCAATTTGGTCTCTTATCATGACCGGGTCTTGGTGGCAAGTTGTGGCAAATTTGGTCAAAGGTGGAATGAAATCTGCCTGCGCTTTGGCACTTATGTTGACCTCTTATCGGTACCATATGGTCAATCGGTACCGCCCGAAGAGTTAGAACGTCGGCTCCGAACCGATGATGCGGCACGTTTAGTCTTCACGACCTTAACGGAAACTTCAACCGGTGTCTTAATGGATATTAAAGCCTTTGGCGAAATCTGTCGCCGGAATAATCGAATTCTAATTGTTGATGCAGTAGCTGGTTTAGGCGCCGATAAATTCAAAATGGACGAGTGGAATGTTGATGTCGTTTGCGGGGCTTCCCAAAAGGCTCTATTTTGTCCGCCAGGCTTATCATTTCTTGCAATCAATGAACGAGCCTGGGAAATTGTGGAAAAGAGTCGAACCCCCCGCTACTATTTTGACTTAAAACTCTACAAGCAATTTGCCGAAAAGGGACAGACACCTTGGACCCCGGCAATTTCATTATTCTTTGCATTAAATTGCGCATTGGATAAAATCTTAAAAACCGGGCTCGAAAAGACTTGGGAAAAACACAAATTGGTCGCCGAAACCTTGCGCAATAAAATCAAAAGCCTCGGCTTAGAATTTATGCCAGAAAATCCCTCCAATGCCCTTACTGTCATTAAAATGCCCGAAGGGATTGACGGAAGTAAAATTGTTTCCTACGCCTTAGAAAAACATAAGACACTATTTGCCAACGGTCAAGCAGAACTGAAAGGGAAAATTGTTCGGATTGGACATATGGGAGCAATAAAAATTTCTGATGTCAACCGTGCATTTCGAGCATTTAAGTCTGCCTTTGAGATGGCAAGACGCTAAGATGTAACCATCGCGAACTTTTTAATAAGGAATTAATCTGCACGACTCCCTGGTGGCTGTGACATTTCTTGTTACAATCTTTGGACAATCTCGCGGTCAAACTATCTCGGATTGGCTAAGAGCCACAAATTCTAACGCCAATCATTCTGATGCCCGCTGAATTGAATTTTCAATTTGGTTCAAAGCCAACTTTTTACTTTAACTTGTTATCACTCGATTTGCTGATTTTTCAATTAGTTCAATTCGTAATTCCTAAAGCCAAAACTCCAATTAATCAAACACTTACAACAATACCCTATTCCCTAACCGGTTCTCTGGCTTACCCAACTCATTTCCCAACAAGTCATCTCTGAAGCCCAATAGGGTATATTTACGGAAATAAATTGAGGGAAGAGAGATATAAGCGTTTGTTCAATCAAATATTAAAAAAGGGGAACTAAAAGGCAAATTATGACCCAAAACAGAACAGACAAAGCGTCCAAAAAGCGATGTTGTAATACCATTAATTACTCGGATGTTTAGCAGGTCGAATTTCCGTGAACCGTTGACCGTGGGACGGATGACGGAAAACAGTTGCCGGAGTAGATGTGGGTATAAAAAGATGTTAAGCAAATGCTACATCCAGTAACGTCATTAAGGCAAAGCCAAACATTGTCCCAAGGGTTGCTAAATCGGTATTGCCGGCGCGTTGGGATTCGGGAATTAATTCTTCGACCACGACAAAAATCATTGCGCCAGCGGCAAAACTGAGGGCATAGGGCAAAATTGGCAAAACGGTAATTACCGTGGCAGCACCGATAACGCCAGCAATTGGTTCCACCAAGGCTGAAAGCTGCCCATACCAAAAACTTTTAAACAAAGATACCCCTTCCCGACGCAATGGCAATGAAATTGCTAAACCTTCGGGGAAATTTTGGATACCAATACCGATTGCCAAAGCGATGGCTGATGACAAACTGGCTGGCGGCAATCCAACTCCCACCGCACCAAAGGCGACCCCAACCGCTAAACCTTCGGGGATGTTGTGTAATGTTATCGCTAAAACGAGCAAGACACTCCGCTTTAATGAAGTTTTAATCCCTTCGGCTTCTTCAACTGGAAAATCAATATGAAGGTGCGGAACGATTTTGTCGGCAATCCATAGAAATAAACTACCGGCAACAAAACCAATGGTTACTGGTAGCCAAGCCGGCAAATTTTTGCCCTGTGCCGTCTCAACGGCTGGCACCAGCAAAGACCAAAAACTTGCGGCAATCATCACCCCAGCCGCAAAACCGAGCATCCCGTCTAATAATTTTTGATTTACTTGTTTAGTGGCAAAAACTAATGCCGCTCCGATAGCATTCAAACTCCAAGTGAAGCAAGTAGCAATTAGTGTTTGAATAACCGGATGGAGATTTGAAAAAATACTAAAACCTATCTTCTAAAGAAGAATTTGCCGCAGAAAAAATTTTAAGTCCGCCTCGTTACTAAAGATTTGTAAGAGCCGTGCTCCCTAATTTCCCTTTAACTCGAAGATAAAGAATTATCGCCTGGGGAAATTCTTTGGAAAAGATGCTACAGCGTTCGAGATAAATCGTAGTATTCTCGTAATCTTTGGCTTCGAACGACTGCAAGGCATTAGCATAATTAAGTCGAGTTGGCTCATCCGATTGTTTCAATAATTTGTTAATTCGCTCTTTCAGATAAGCCTCGATCGAACTTTTAATACTTGGGATATATTGGGCAAAATTGGTGACATCAACCGAACTGGAGACTACTGCCTTATCTAATGCCTCGGGTTTTGAATTCGCCACACCGGTGCCAATCGTGCCGGCAAACCGTCCCAAAACATCACCCTTCTTACCTTTAATTGTTATCACATACTGCCCTTTCACTGACCAAGTAGGACCGGATAAAGCCTTCAAAGAGGATTGGGAAACAATTGTTGCTGAACCAACAACTGATGCATAATATCGGTTGTTATCAATCAAAAAGCCATTTTCCACCAGTTTTGCTGTAATTTCGGAATCGTATTTGGTCTCAACCTTCACCCGATAGATATCCCCGGACTCTTGCAAAACTTTAAGTAAATAATCCGGTTCATAGAAACCTTCAAGCACCTTAGCAATCTGGCTGAAGAGTTGCTCACTGGCAATGCCTACAAGAACATAGAATGCTTTAGGTCTTGTTTGTTGGAATTTTTCTTTCAGTTCCACAAATGACTTCAAGGCATCGGCAGTTTCTTTGATTTTTTTGGCTAAGGCATCACGCACGGTAAAACTCACATCATCATCAATCGGAATCGCAAGTCGCGCCAAGTATTCGTGAACTATGTTATAAACTTTAGCTGCCAGTTCATTCTTACCTTTTTCAATGGCGTCATTGAACGAGACATCGGAACGATAGACAATTGCAAAATAATTCTGGTCAGTAAGGACTAAAGAGCCGGGCGCGAGATTTAACCAACGCGGCTTCTCTTTTTGGCTCACCCCACAGCCAATTAGACAAACGGCAAGAACAAAACTAACAGCGCTTAAAACTTTCTTCTTATTCTCCATTATACTCCTTTCACTTGCACCACAATCAACTTGCGGTTCAAAGTGATTTGGTTCATTTTATAATCTGGGAACTGGGCTTCGAATTGACTCTTCAAGGTCTGATAGATTTTCCGGGCATTCTCGTATTCGTCAGCCTTTGCCCAAACTAATAAATCAATCGTCTTATCCGAGATGATATTCTCTTTCGTCTTATTAGCGATTTTCGCCACCAGGTCGGTAATACCAAATTGAATCGCTTCAATCCTCTCTTTTGAGTAGAACCCGATAAATTTCACAATCAGTTTGTATTGCATCCCCTTTTTAATGTCGTCTTTCCAATAGGCGGTCATTCGGGAAAGAACCTTGTCCATACAATCATTGAAGGCACTTTCCATCACAACTTGGTCCGAACTGGTTGCTACCTCTGGGCTATAGCCGGTCTCGGTGCCTAACAGCCGAGCGGTGGTCGCCTCGTAAATCCTTACCCCCACCGATGCCTTCTTCGTACCATATCTGCCTTCGGTTATATCAACCGTAAAGGTGATATAAATGTCACAGCCAATGGTCAAGGCTAAGGCATAAGAAATATCTTCTTTTATTTCGCGGTTTTCGGCTAAAGCATCAACTAACTCATTAATCGTCACAGTTTGGTCAGGAACCTGAACATCGTACTTTCGGGCAGTCAAAAACGATTCAATAATTTGCGCACCCTTTTTGTATAAGAAATTAGAATTGAGAATATCAATTGGACTTTGTTCTTTTGTGGTTTGGGGAATTACCATTACAAATGGGGTTCCAATCGCTTCACTTATCGCCTCACGCGATTTAATCACTTCCTTGGCAACTAAAAATTCTTCGACCATCCGTTTATTGACGCGCATAATTTTAGTGATTTTTAACCTTCGGTCGGGCAGTTTGACCCGTTTTTGATATTTATCATCTTCATAACTGATAAACTTACGGACTGAATCCTTATCCAGAATTTGATTTTTAACCAGTTCGAATTTGGTCTTCTCTTCCGGTGTTTGGAGCAATGGGTCGGTGCCACCAAGTAGCACAAAATTTACTGCTTGATAGCGGGCATCTTTTTCGGCTTCGTTGAGATTTGAACCAACCCCGGTGGCTAAAATCGTCACTTCGGCGGGTGAATAGGTTTCAACCAATGTTGCTTCGCCAGTGGCGGGAATCATCGGTTTTTTGGCACAACCAATAACGATGGCCATCATCATAGTCAAACCGATGGTCAAAAGGTTCTTCATAATGCCTCCTTGTTTAAACGCCACCAAGTATACAGCAAAACTGTGACAAATGTCAACCATTCGGTGCGGCCGGGGGCCGACCGCCGGGGGCGATTGATTCCGTAACAGCTTTTGGGTCAAATATTGACTTTCCGGTAAAGTTAGGTAAAGTAATTTAGTACGGTTGCGCCTGTAGCTCAGTTGGATAGAGCAACGGATTTCTAATCCGTTGGCCGGGGGTTCGAATCCCTCCAGGCGCGATAAGGCAGTGGCTGGCGATTGGTGGTTAGTGATTGATGTAAAGATCTTTCCATCAGCCCCTAATCGCAAGCCACAACGCACTGAGTTGTCTGGTGAGTGTAGCTTAATTGGTTAGAGCACCTGACTGTGGCTCAGGTGGTTGCCCGATTCGGGTCACTCACCTTAGAGAAACTATGTATAGCGTTTATGTTTTACGAAGTCTAAAAGATAATAAACTCTATATCGGCTTTTCGTCTAATTTAGAAAAACGGATGGCAAGACATAATACCGGAAAGGTGAAAGCAACGAGAACTCGGCGACCGTTTAAATTAGTTTATTCTGAAAATTATGATACAGAATTAGAGGCACGAAGAAGAGAACTATTTCTTAAGTCTTGGGCGGGTAGAATCTGGCTTAAGAGTAAAATTCAAAATGGTGAGTGTAGCTCAATTGGTTAGAGCACCTGACTGTGGCTCAGGTGGTTGGGGGTTCAACTCCCCTCACTCACCTTTGGTGAGTTTCGGGTCGTTGGCGAAGTATCGAATCAACCCCCTCACTCACCTTGCGCCCGTAGCTCAATTGGACAGAGCGCCGGGCTTCGAACCCGTAGGCTGCGCGTTCGAGTCGCGCCGGGCGCGTTATAGTGTCTGTTCTTAAACCTGCGAGGGCCCAGCTGTTGGGAAATTGGTTTAATAACTAAAAGGGAAAAAGAAATAATGCTATATAATAGAGGTAAATAAAATGTCAACAATACAAGAAATACTTAAGTCAAAAGAAAAACCAAAACAAAAGTTGACTCTTTTAGCAAAAACCTTAAATGAAGAAAAAAGTGCCATAAACGAACTCATAGATTGTTTTGATAAAGTTTCTGATTCTGAAAAAGGCTACTTAATGGAAGCATTGGAATATGTTACGAAAGAAAATCCAGAATTTGGAAAATATTGCCTTGAGTTTGTTATCAAGCACATAAACTATAAAGCTCCGAGAGCAAAGTGGGAAGCCAGTAGAATAATAGGTAATGTTGCTAAAAAATATCCAGATAAAATTAAAGAAGCAATCCCTAAACTTCTTAAGAATACAAAGGATAAAGGCACAGTTGTAAGATGGAGCGCGGCTTTTGCTCTAACGGAAATTGCTAAAAGTAATCCCAAACTACAAAAAGAACTACTCCCTAAATTTTCTGAGATATTGAAGAAAGAAAACAATAAAGGTGTAAAGAATATCTATCTTAAGGCTTTGAAGATTATTGAGAAAGCAGAATAATTATAAAGGCTGTGTAAAAATGGAAATAAAAACAGAACCATTTAATAGCCACTTCGGGCAAAATGCTTCGGCACTTCGCAAACACCGATACCGTTAAGTGAAATACCTAAGCCCGTCTTTGGAAAAAGAAAGTTTTATAAATTTATTTAAAACTATAAACATGGAGGGAAAACTATGAAGCAAGCAAAACTTGACCTAATAAGAGAATACAAAACCTACTACACAGCAAAAATGGTCCCTGAAATAGTTGAATTTGGTGAAATACCATTTTTGACTATTGAAGGTAAAGGTGAACCAGCCGGAGAAGCTTTTACAGAAGCGGTTGAAGCCCTGTATCCTCTTGCTTATGGAGTTAAAAATATTTGTAAAAAGCAGGGTAAAGATTTTGCAGTTCCCAAATTAGAGGGATTATGGTGAGTAGATTCTGATAAACCATATACAGAAATTTCTCGGGGAGAATGGCGATGGAAACTTCTTATTCGTATGCCTAATTTTGTTACTCCGGAGATGGTAGAAAAAGCAGAGGAAGAGGTCTTCAAAAAGAAAGGAATTGAACTGATTAAGGAAATCAAGTTTGAAAAGATTAAAGAAAGCAAATCCATTCAAGTCTTGCATATCGGACCATATTCAACAGAGCCGGAGTCGTTAGCAAAAATGCGAAAATTGATGGCAGAGAAAAATCTTGTGGAAAATGGACTTCACCATGAAATCTATCTTTCTGACCCACGAAAGATTCTCCCAGACAAGATGAAGACTATTTTAAAACAACCGGTAAAAGAAAAAAGATGAGAAAGATGCAATATGATGAAATCTTAAAAAGACTGAAATCCTTATCAAACCCAAAAGCGGTCGAAGGGATGGCTAAATACGGGATTACCGCTGAGAGAGCTTATGGTGTGTCAATTCCGAATGTAAGGAAGATTGCTAAAGAAATAGGAAAAGACCATAAACTTGCTCAACGACTTTGGGAATCAAATATACGAGAAACTCGAATACTTGCGAGTATGATTGATGACCCTGTATTGGTGACCGAAAAACAAATGGAGAAATGGGTAAAGGAGTTTGATTATTGGGAAATCTGTGACCAAGTGTGTCAAAATCTTTTTACCGACACTAAATTTGCTTATCAAAAAGCCATAGAATGGAGCAAAAGAGATGAAGAATTCGTTAAAAGGGCTGGTTTTGCTTTAATAGCTTGGTTAGCTTTTAAAGATAAGAAAGCAAAAGATGAGCAATTTGAAGTATTCTTTCCAATTATAAAAAGAGAATCTACCGATGACAGAATCCTTGTTAAAAAAGCTGTAAACTGGGCATTAAGACAGATTGGGAAACGAAATATTGTCTTGAATACGAAGGCAATTGAAACGGCAAAAGAGATTCAAAAGATAGAATCGAAAAGTGCTAAATGGGTTGCTTATGATGCAATCAAGGAATTAACCAGTGATGCAATTCAAAAAAGATTGAAAGAAAGAGGTAAATAATATGGGCAGGTTTGGGCACTCGGCAGTGCTTTGCTCCTTGCCCCTAACTGGGTCATTTAACACCAACATATAAGGCTCACTTCCTTCGTCCAAATTTCGGCTACACCGAAACCGTCATATGAAACACTCGTAAATAAGTAGGGTTAACAGCATTGGCTGCCGGCAAACGTTAAAGAATTTGACTATACTGAATTCAAAAAGAGATTAGATTTCTTAAGCCGAAAGATTTATCATACTTTCTATATGTTGTGGGATAAATCGTATCGCTACATTTTCATATCCACTGCTATCTCAAAGGTTTTCTTGATGAACTGAGCTTTCTGATTGTTCCTGTTGTTTCAAGGTTTTGCAACTCATTGATTTCATTAGATATCGAAACAAAATGCTTTCAACAAATTCTCTCCAAGAATAATAAGATGTTCTTGCAATGTGTTATTTTAGACTTGTAATTCAGTCTAATTTTAATTATAATAAAAGACTATGTCAAATATCTTTGATGAAGAAATAAGACCGAAAGAAATCTTAAAGGATTTAACCAAAGAAGAATTAAGAAAATTGGCAAAAAAGGATGAAATAACCACGGAATTCGGCAGTGCTTCTTATGTGACAAAGGTTCGCTCGCGTAGCGCTAAGTTCACTAAAATAATCTATGACGAGCCAACCAGAGAGGAAGAAAGTTTAATCCGCCAGGCATTAGATTACCTAAAGACAAAAAGAATGATAATGGTGGAAAGGAAAATGTGCCTCTCTCCTGAGATTGATTTACTTTGCCGTTATTATGTTACCGAAGATTATGCCCGTAACGCCTATATGTGGCACCAAACCTTATTTGAGCCAACGCAGAAAAAAGATCCTGATATTACAGGTATCTCAATTCCTGAGTGGCCGGAGAGAAAAGTTTTGGTATCACCAAGAGCAAAAAAGACTTTTGTTTTTGGTTCCGATTATACTGGGGAAATTAAAAAAGCCAATCTTCGGTTAGCGATGTATATCGCCAAACAAAGAGGCTGGCTTGGGTTGCATGCTGGGAGCAAAATTATCCGAGTTAAAAAAGGCAACACGCTTTTAGAAAAAGGCGTTTTAATGTTTGGGCTTTCGGGTACTGGCAAAACAACTTTAACCTGCCACCATCATTACTTAGAACCACCAGAAGGAGTGGTAATTAGACAAGATGATGTAGTATTTCTTAAAGACGACGGCTATGCGATTGGCACTGAAGATAATTTCTATATGAAGACCGAGGGTATATCCGAGAAGTCTGACCCTTTGCTTTATCGAGCGGTCACCAGCCCTAATGCCATATTAGAAAATATCTGGGTTGAACCAGATGGTAAAGTTGATTTTTTGAATTATACCTATACCTCAAATGGTCGAGCGGTAGTGATGCGAAAGGAAATGGATTTCACTGACAACTCAATTGATTTGCCGTTTGTTGACATTTTTCTCTTCATTTTTCGCCGTAACGATATTGTCCCACCGGTTGCTAAACTTACCGCTGAACAAGGAGCAGCATTCTTTATGTTGGGCGAATCGGTTGAAACTTCGGCCGGCGACCCAACCCAAGCTGGTAAATCAAAACGGGTAGTCGGTACGAACCCTTTCATCATTGGTCCTGAAGATGAAGAAGGTAATCGCTTTTTATCAATTCTTTCAAAACATAAAGATATGGAAGTTTATGTAATTAATACCGGTAGGATTGGCGGTGAAAGTGGTGAGAAAATAACTGTGTTAGATACTACAACTATAATTAAAGAGATTGTTCGCGGCGACATTGAATGGCAAGTCGACCCGGATTGGAATTACTTAATACCGAAAGCAATTCCAGGAATTAATATGGAACGATTTAATCCGCTTAATTATTATACTTCTGAGGAGTATAAGAGACGAGTCCAATTGCTAAAAAAGGAAAGAATTGCTTGGCTTCGTCAGTTTAGCAATCTAAAAGCGGAAATTCGGGATTCTTTAGGATAAAAAGAATTAAAAAAATATTACTCCAAAAGCGAAAAATTAAATTTTCAAATTACCGTTTATACTCCCGGTTTATAATTCAGTTCGGTCATAAAAGAATACTATAAGGCTTTGATTTGGTCTTCTTTTGGTGCTACCAGATATTTTACCAATATTGAAACCCCAATAACCTATTGTTTTACCTGACCCTCTTGGTTAAAAAATTGTGAGTAGTATCGAGGTTCTTTATATTCTTAGCTATCTTTTAAAATCCAACAAACTATTCGCGTCGTAACAACAATCGTCGCCTCCTTCTACTACTCCAATTCATAATACTGCCCCAAATTAATATAAATTAAATACCTTATTGCCGAATGAACCGCCCCAATAAACGCCCAAAGGACTTTTGAGTCAACGCTGATTCTTGGTGCAATTCCCACATTTAATTATAAAATGTTCCAGTCGCTCTGCCAAAGCAGGGAGTTAACCTTGGAAGCAGGCGTCACTGAAGTCGGGATTCGAGTGAATAGCCTTATAAATTCTTACTTATTTCCAAAGCTTGTTCTGACAGGGATCAGGAATAGTTTGGATTTATAGGAAGCCAGCTTACGAACCTGCTCCCGAAGTAGCTTCCCTATCGAAACCTGGTTTCCATAGTTAGATGGTGTTTAGACTGGTCAAACTCGTAATTTTACCGACAGGATTGTGCCTCTACTTACCAGCTCCCGAGCCAGCTTCCGAGGTAGCCTACGGGATAACTCCCGAACTTGCTCCCGAGGTTGCCTCCTAAGTAGGTTACGGGGTCACTGCCGAAGTTGCCTACCAGCCTGCTCCCCAACCTGCTTACTAACCAACCCCTAAAGCAACCTACCAAGCAACTTAGGAAGCAACCTACTGGGCTGGTTAGGGGACTGCCTACGGGGTCACCCCCTATACGATACCCCCTCCCAAATGGAAAATTGGCGTAACCGACGGACGACTAACATGATAGACGAAAAAATCGGTCATTTTTAGGTTGAAATATATTTCAACTTTTCGGGCACAAAACTTGTCCTGACTCATAGGCAGGTGGCTTTAAGATAATTTAAAAGATTGTTCGTTGAATTGGCAAGCACTAATTAGAACTCAAGCCATATTTTTAAACCAAGCAAATCCATTTTAGCTACAATTTTTATTGCCAGGTGATAATTAGGTCTTTTTGGGGCATAAAGTTTTTCTTGGTTATATGAGAACTCTGAAAAAGTGGGCTTTGAATTTGTGATGGTTTCGTCTATTATTCTCATACAGCGTGAGGTAGATTCGTTAGCCCGTTTTCCCATTATTTCTCTCCTGCCCTTACTCCAGTTTAACCCAAAAACCTTTTATTAACCCACACCCTTTAGCATCGTCTTTAAATCAAGCGGTATCACCGCCATTATAGCCTGAATCAACATCTTGCCAAGCCCAATATACCGAGCTCGACTTAACCCCTACCACCGCTTTAACCACCCAATCACCCGCTCAATCACTCGGCGAATACCAACACCCCTCTTGTATTCTACCTCCCGCAACCGCTTGCACTCCGATATATACACCCTCTTCCTTATCTCACCAGCCGAAACACAACCCCCATAATGCCCACATCCACCACAGTCCTTTGCCGAAAAATAATGAAGTTCCCCACGTTCTTGATTAATCTTCCCAATCGAAA
>JBDRUX010000022.1:0-27561 GCA_039801565.1 Caldifarciminota bacterium | reverse complement strand
AAGGCGCAGGCGAAAGATGTGAACGAAGTTACCTCGGCTTGGTCCGGTGGTCGACAAATAAGTATCAGTAATCCCAATCCACCTAATACCCCTTCAATACCTTCCGGCCCTTTAGAAGGATGTAGAAACATTTACCCTTTTTCTTCATCCGCAACTGACCCGGATGGCGATAGTGTTGCTATCAGATTTGCTTGGGGGGACGGTGATACATCAAATTGGAGTTCTTATGTTCCGTCAGGGGAAATAATAACAATGAACCATTCCTGGTCCTCACCTGGTACTTACAATGTCAAGGCACAGGCAAAAGATGAAGACGGTGCTACCTCTACTTGGTCAAATAGTCATCAGATTATTATCGCACCTGGCTGGACCTTTGGCGGCTCATATTGGGATGAAGGTTATTCAGTTCAGCAGACATCAGATGGCGGCTATATCATTGCCGGCTATACTCGTTCTTTTGGTGCCGGTGGTTATGATGTCTATTTAATCAAGACCGATGGAAATGGTAATCAGCAATGGTATAAGACCTTTGGTGGCTCAAATCATGATTATGGTTATTCAGTTCAGCAGACATCGGATGGCGGCTATATCATTGCTGGCTATACTCGTTCTTTTGGTGACCCTGATGGTGATGTCTATTTAATCAAGACCGATGGAAATGGTAATCAGCAATGGTATAAGACCTTTGGCGGCTCATCTTGGGATGAAGGTTCGTCAGTTCAGCAGACATCAGATGGCGGCTATATCATTGCTGGCGGGACTTATTCTTTTGGTGCCGGTGGTTATGATGTCTATTTAATCAAGACCGATGGAAATGGTAATCCGATGCCAACATCGTCACCTAATCGAAATTATCCGAATCGTGGCTTATTGCTTAAATTCCACAATGATAAATGAAATTCCACTTCTCAGAGTTCGGTCAAAATTTTTGACCGATTCGGATGGAAGTCAAACTTCCTTCTAAAGGGTCTTGACTTCATCATCATCAATGGGCTATAATTAAATTATTAAAAAAGGCAATACCTTTATTCCCTTATCTTTTTCCGAAATCGGATTTGGGAATTTGATGGTGCCCCGAAAGTATCAAAGATGCCGATTTTAAATTTTTAAACTTTTTAGGGAGGGAATATGACGGAAAGGATTGTTGCGGACCCCAATATTTGTGGTGGCGAACCCTGTATAAAAGAAACCCGAATTCCTGTTTCTGTCATCTTAAGTCATCTTGCCGCTGGCGAAGATTATGAAACGGTTTTACGAAATTTTCCACGACTCACCAAAGAAGATATCTTAGCCTGCCTTGAATTCGCCGCCTACCTCGCTACAGAAAAGTTAATTCCGGTATGAAGATAATAATAAATGAAAGTGTAAGCTATGCGGTTGTTGAGACGCTGAGAGCGAAGGGGTTTTCCGTTGTCGCAATTGCTGATTTTCCATTAGGTGGCACATCGGATGAAGAAGTCTATAACCTTGTTATTAAGGAAGAGGCAATACTCATCACCCGAGATTACCATTTTACTAATTCAATTCGATTCCCGGCACATAAGACCAAAGGAATAATTTATATCCGCCGCGGTAATTTGAAAGCTGAAGAAGAACGAGACATCGTGCTTAATTTTTTCGCTAATCATAAACCGGAGGAGTTTTCGGGCAAATTGGTAACTTTATATAAAGATTGCGCAAAAATTCGCTAATCCGATATATATTTACCCAAACCGATGCATTAGGTCTCAGCAATGGTATAAGATTTTTGTTGGCTCAAATTATGATTGGGGTTCTTCAGTTCAGCAAACCTCGGATGGCGGCTATATCATTGCTGGCTATACTCGTTCTTTTGGTGACCCTGATGGTGATGTCTATTTAATCAAGACCGATGGAAATGGTAATCCGATGCCAACATCGTCACCTAATCCGAATCGTTCGCAACCGTTGTTGCCAAAATTCCATAACGACTTAAACCCGATGCGATAAGATTTAGGTGGTGCATTTATTTGACATTTTGTGAGCGATGAACCGCACTACCACATTGTCGGACGACCCGAATGCGTTTAAATCTCCAACGCTACTTTAGATTAAAAATTTGCCTACGAACCAATTCTATTGCTTGTTTCCGAGTTCTCCTTTGAGTTAGCTTGTCAGATTGTTTACTTGCCCGATTACGAACCAACCCACCTGCCTGCTGCCCATCTCGCCTTTAAGCCAACCTACTCGCCTGACTTCAAGCCAGATTACAAACCAAACTACCTTTTTGTTTCCGAACTGGTGTGCCAACCAACCTTCAAACCATTCTTCTCGCCAAACTACCGGGCTTGTCCGATACCTACCCCCTAAACTGCCTCCTATACCGCCTACGGGTTAGCCAGGGGCTAGCCCTAGGCTAGCCCCTAATGATATGTCAAGATGGCCAATCCGCCTGCAAAATCAATAACTTAGATAAAATCTTCGAAAAATTAAGTCTTTTCGGAATTCTAATTTATTCCTACCGACCTAAATATTTCTGTTGAGTAGGCAAAAAGTAAAATCCGGTCCCCCTTTGCTAAGTTATTAGGAAAATAAATCTTATCGAATTAACTTCCGATATAGTTTTGGTCGTCGGTCCGAAATTACATCATTTAATTCGGTTATTTTCTTATTTAATGCCTGTTTTGGTTCTATCTTGACTATCTTCAAGATTTCTCGGTCTTTTGGTGCCCGATAGATAATTTGACCAAAGGGGTCAACAATCTGGCTCATTCCATTAAATTTGAGCCGTTCTTGGTGGCGTTTTTCCTCACCAATCCGGTTGCAGAGAATTATAAACACCCGATTTTCCAAAGCTCGGGTTAGGGTAGCAGAATGGGCATAGGGTAATATTAGGTTGGCTGGTTGACAAATGATTTGTGCCCCACCTAATGCTAAAATTCGAGTTGCTTCAGGAAAAATCCAGTCAAAACATACCAACATCCCAATTTTTACACCACCGATATCAAATACCGGAAATGGTTTATTGCCGGGCGTAAAGAGAAATTTCTCTTGCCGGAATAGATGGACCTTACGATAAATAAAGACTTTCCCATAGGGTGAAACTAAAATTGAAGAGTTATAGATTTTACCCTGTGTCTTTTCGGCGACGCCGGCAACAATTGCCATCTTCTTACTTTGGGCAATTTTTAGTAGGGCTTGGGTTGTCGGACCATTTGGTATCGGCTCGGCTAACTGGTTCAATTCCTGGCGATTGGCAAAGAAATAGCCAGTGGCAAATAGTTCTGGTAATACTATCAGATCGGCTTTTATTTTCATTAACCGGTCGCTAACTTTTTTTAAATTTTTTATCTTCTCACCGAAAATCGGATAAAACTGATAGAAACCGACCCTCATTTTTATCTTATAACCTTGGTCGAAATCCTTTTCCCAAAACTTCGTAGACATCGCTGATGATGATGAATGCATTTGGGTCAATCTCTTTGACATAGTTCCGAATTTGTGCGATTTCCCGCTTGGTTAAAACACAGAGCAGAACATCTCTTTCGACATTGGTATACTCGCCTTTGGCATAAAATCGAGTAACACCCCGTCCCATTTTATCAATTATTACTTGGGCAATTTCGGTTGCTTTATCAGAGATTATATAGACAGCCCGAGTGAAACTCCAACCTTCCGAAATTAAATCAATCGCTTTGCTGGAGAGAAAAAGAGTTAGATAACCGTAAAGTGCGGATTCTAATTTACGAAAAACTAAGGCGGCTAAAGAGATGATAACGAAATCAGTGATAAGAATTCCCATTCCGATGGAAAGGTTGGTATAACGATTCAAAACTTGGCCGATGATATCAGTGCCACCGGTTGACCCTTGACCACGGAAGACAGCACCTAAGCCAACACCTAAAAGGACACCACCATAGATGGCGGCTAAAATTGTATTATTTGTGGCGGATGGAATTGGTACCACATAAGTGAAAAAATCAATGAAAAGCGATGATAAAATAATCCCGAAAAGAGATTTTATTCCATAAACCTTGCCCAAAGTTTTAACACCTAAAATAAAGAGCGGAATATTGAATAGTATTCCGACTAATCCAACCGGGGTTCGAAGTAAAAAATTGATAACTATTGATAAACCATTGACGCCACCGGGAACAATTCGATGGGGAATTAAAAATAAATTATAAGCCAGACCCATTATCACTGAACCAACAATGATTAAGCAAAAGTCAAAAAAGTGTTGGGTAAATTTACGCATAATCCAATTTAGCAGGAAAACCAGCAATGTCAATCGGTATATCCCTAATCACAATGACCTATTTGTTTTGGTATCGCCGGTCAATGATATAAATTTTTGGTATTAGGGGCTTTTGCTCAGTTTTGAGACAAGAGGAAAATTTTTAAAATTTTACATTTTCGTACGACGAAGGCTTGGAATTACATTTTTGATTTTTCAGATCCAATAATAATGCGATTGCTTTATTGACCTCAAACGGTTTTTCTATGACCTCAAGACCTTGCTTTTTTGCTTGTTCCAAACGGTCGGATTTTCCAGTCATCAATAAGATGCGTGTTTTTTTAATTCGGTTTGTCGCAATTTTTTTTAATTACCTGATAAGCGGTTAAGCCATCCATTTCCGGTAACTCGATATCCATCATCACAAAGTCAATATCATTTTCCGAAAAAATCTGAACCGCTTCTTTACCATTTTCAGCAACCAAGACATCAAAGCCGTGTTCTTTAAAAATAGCCGATAAGGTCTCTCTTATTCCAGGTTCATCATCTACAATTAATATTTTCATATGCTATTAAAAAATTTTACGAGAGCCGGTGTTAGGATTTTATGGTGGGGTGGATGCATCGTTATTGTTATTATAATAACAAGGCGGGCCGGCTCTCTTTTCCTTGCCTTGAACTGAATAGAAAGATTCATTGCCAAGACCAATGAGAATTAACTAAATTCCGAACCGACCTTCTCTGAAATTAATATTACTCGAAAATGATAACCTAACATAAGAATAATAGATGCAAATATCATTCCACAAAGTCCGTTTTCTAACCGATTAAAAACCAAGGAGTTAATGAATCAAAAATAACATGCAGCTTAAATTGTAACCTAAAATGTTACAATAAAATTTGATTCGGTATTACAAGTTTAATAAAATTGGGAACTTTTCCAAATGTAACATTAGATGTTACAAATCAGAAATTGGTGATTTTTATTAAGTTCAATGATCACTTAGTCTTATAATTTTTAATGTAACATAAAATGTAACATTTTCTATAGAGTAAAATTGGTGCTTTTATAACCATTTGCTAATTAAAAAGTTATAAAATTGAATATTTGTGGCATAAATTTTGTATTTTTACTTTGTGTCCTGCATCGTTATTGTTATACTAAAGCAGGTTTTTAGTAATTTGAGTGTATATGAGAAATTTTTTGGTTATTTTCACACACGGTTTATCACAAATTAGAGGTTATGGTAAAACTGACCTTTCCAGAGTGGGGTTGGTTTTAGCATACCCTGATCGCATTTAATTAAAACACTCTGGGAAAAGGAGGTTATGATGTTTTTAACAACTCCACTTATACTTGGTGTCCTTTTAATTGGGACAACGAACATTGATGTTGGTTCGAGTGGTGAAGCAACCGCCTACAATATCGGACAAAAACTGGTTAGTCAGTCCAATCCCACCACACTGCATCTTACTTATGAAAAAGAGGGTTGGGTAATGTATACCAATTCCACTGATGGCGGAACATCTTGGTCAACGCCGGAACCATTAGCCAAAGGAAAATATCCTTGTATCGGTTTAGATTATCATAATTACCAATGGCTTGCTTATCTTGGTAACGATTCGATTTTTTGTCTTATTCGTAATAGTCAGGGATATTGGGATAGGGTTTTGATTTTTGGTGGCAATCAAAATCAAAAATCTGGTTCGCCTTCATTAGTTGTTTCGCCCTCAATTGCTAATGACAGCGTTCCGTTCGGCTTTGTGGTCTTTCCGGTCTATTCGTTATCGGCAAATCGATCATCCATTAAATATGCCAAGTTCAATCGAAATCGAGTTGTAATGGGTGATATTGATGCAGCAGATGGTTTTGTTGATAGTTTAGGATGTATTGCGGTAACGCAGGGAGACATTTTGCATCTTTGTTGGCAGAAGGGTGATGAAGTGTTTTATTGTGAAGCGACGGTTTTACCTGACTGCTGGGATGCAATTTTTTGGTCTTTACCATATAATCTCTCCAATACGCCTAATCATTCCTCAAAGCATCCATCTATTGAACAGTTTGGTGATTCAATTTACGTGACTTGGGTTGAGGATAACACAACAGTTAAGGTTGCGGTAAAACCGATTATCGCATCTAACGAATACTGGAGCTATCGAAATCCACTCCAGAGCGATAGGGTAAAGGATTTTCCAGTAATGAGGACAAATCAAATCGTAGCCTGGCAGGAACAGAATGGTGAGAACAAGTGGGAAATATATGCCGATATCCGAGGTGACACGATAAATATTAGTCAAAGTACTTTTACTAATTCTCAATTTTGCCATATTGTAAAGCCTGATGGACGGGGCGAACCAATGCCACCTGACCCAGATGGAAGAGGTGAACCAATGCCACCCGATCCTGACTTTTTATGGAGTGAGGAAATTGAGCCAGGTGGGAACTATCGGATTTGTTTTCTTCACTGTGAGACTGAAAATAATGGCGGGCAGAGCCAAAGGATTGCCAACCGTAACTCACAACCAATTCTTTATCAGAATGAACCGAATCCGTTCAACCTTAACACTACGATTAGTTACTTCTTGCCAAAGGAATGTGGTGTCTCACTAAAGATATATGATGGAACCGGTAGATTAGTAAAGAAGTTTGTCCATAAGCAAAAAGCCGGACTAAACCAGCAGAATTGGGATGGGAAAGACAACATTGGCTTGAAGGTTCCTAATGGAGTCTATTTTTATGAGTTGGAGGCGTTAAACTGTCGGGTCGTGGAAAAGATGACGATAAGCCGGTAGGCAAAACAGGCGGCTTTTAAATAAGCCGCCTGTTTTTTCTTACATTAATCTGGTATTTTTTTAGTAAACGATAAAGATGGATTCGACTAATTCCAAGCATCTGAGCAGTCTTTGAGATATTATAATTATGCTCAATTAGAGTTTTTATAATAAAATCTCTTTCTAATGGGATTAATCTTTCCTCTTTTGCTTTACTTCTTATTTCTTTCAGTTTACCAGTCGAATTGGTAATTGGGAGAGGAGTAGTCGAAACTGCCTTGAATTGAGGAGGTAAATCCTCAAGACCGATTAGATTATTTTTCGATAGAATTACTGCTCGTTCCAAAGTATTTTCCATCTCTCGAATATTCCCGGGCCAAGAATAAGCCAAAAAACTGGCTAAGACTTCTTTTGTGACACCTTTAATTGGTTTATTAAACTCGTGGGCGAACTTCTCTAAAAAGTATTCGATGAACAATGGGATGTCCTGTTTCCTTTCTCGTAACGGAGGTAAAAAAATTGAGATTACATTTAAACGATGATACAAGTCGTCACGAAAATTACCCTTGGCAATTTCCTTTTCCAAATCCTTGTTGGTAGCAGCAATAAATCGGATATTAACATTGATTGACTTTCTGCCCCCAACCCGTTCGAAATTTTTCTCTTGAATGACTCGTAAGAGTTTGGCTTGTAACGAGAAGCTCATATCACCAATCTCATCGAGAAAGACTGTTCCATTGTTGGCTAATTCCAATTTTCCTTTTCGGCCGAAAACACCGGTAGCAGTTCCTTGTTCAATTCCGAAGAGTTCGCTTTCCAATAGTGTTTCCGGTATCGCCGAACAGTTTATGGTAATAAATGGTTTTTCGGCTCGGTTGCTCATCTCGTGGATGGTGCGGGCAACCAATTCCTTGCCAGTGCCACTCTCACCACGGATTAAGACACTGACATTTGTTGGTGCGACTTTTTCAATAATTGTTAAGACTTTTTTCATCGCTTCAGTTTCACCAACAACTCCCTTAAATAATGGCTTTTTAAAAGGTTGACTCTCGGCTATTGAAAGAAGCTTCAATTTGTCTAATTGGAGCGAAAGAATATTGGCAATAATCTCCCAATAAATTGGCTCAAGAGCGCCTCGATTTTCTTTTGACCAGCGAAAAAACAAAATTCCAGCATTACCGGTTTCGGTTTTTAAAGGAATTAAAACATTCGATGGATTGCATTGGATATTTGTCTCTTTACTTAAATTAATAATTTCATCTGGGTTAATATTGCCAATAAGTATCGGACGTTGACCAAAGACAAAAAATGCACCATCTTGAAAATTCAATATTTCCTGAAACAGTTTAAGGCAATTAGGAAGGAATTCATCAATGGTCGCTGGAATACCGGATAAAGTTGTGATTCGTTTAAGCAGCGAAAGCCCTTTTTCTTTTATTCCTTCAAGTTGAATCAGCAATGATTCAACTTTTTCTAATTCGTAAGGTATATCCAATTGCTTATAAATCTCGGCTGATTCTTTTAAGTAGTTAATTCCGGATTGTTTTGCACCTTTTTCAATTAGATATTTACCATAATCACGATAAGTCTCAGCCAATTCATAATTCTTGCTGATTGATTTTAAGATTTCGATGCTATCTTTAAAACAAGTCTCGGCCTCAATATGATTACCGATCTGGGCATAAAATTTCCCAAACACTCTCTTGGTATTGCCAAGTTCCTTGCGGGAGTTTGCCAATCGAGCAAGTCGCAAGGCCTTTTGTAAAAAGGAATGACATCTTCTCGATTCAGTTGAAATTATCGTCTCGGCGAATCTCCGATAGGTTTCGGCTAATTCTACTTTATCGTTGAGTTTTGATGATATGTCAAAGTCTTGGTTATAAAAGGTAATAGCGCTATGTGGGTTATCGGTTAGAAAATAGAGATATCCAATGTTGCCTAAAACTTCGGCTTTATTCTGGATGGAATTTGTCTCATCAGCAAAACGGAGGGCTTCTTTGAAAAATTTCATTGCCTTATCAAATTTTCTTCTTCTTAGATAAATTTCACCGATATTGTTGTAACAGAGCACAATCCCTGGTTTGTCTTGGATTCTTTCTTTTTCGGCAAGTGCCCGGAAAAAACACTCATTAGCCTTTTCCCAATCACCTAAATCTTCATAAATTAATCCTAAGTTGAGATATGATATTCCAATGGCTTTTGAATTTTTTAATTGTTTTTCTAATTCCAAACACAACTCTTGGTACTGTAGTGCTTTGTGGAGTTCTCCAATTTCCCAATAAGCAAGACTTAAATTATTATAAGCCTTTGCGATCCCGTTTTGATCATTGAGTTCATGATATAATTTAAGTGCTATCTCGAGATACTGATTAGCTTTATTAAATTCGCCTTTATGCCAAAGTGTCACGCCCAAAATAAGACTGGCAGCTGCTTCCATCTTTTTATTGCCAGTTGCCTGAGAAACTTTTAAACTTTCTTGTGCTAATTTAATAGATTCGAAAAACTTATTTTCCCGGCGGTAAATATCAGCTAACAGATTTAATGCCCGACAGGTATTTTCTTGGTCGTTGTTTTGCTTAGCTAAAGAGAGTGCCTTCTTTGCTCCCCTTTTCGCTTCTTTTAAATCAGTTTCTAATAAAATGTGCGAATGTTTAATTAATTCTCTAATATCGTTAGTATTGTTTTTCAGATCGGTTAAGATGTGCATTTTGCATTATCTTATTATAATATTATAATAATAAAGAAATCTATCATTATGTCAAATCCTTTGCTTAAGAATTACAAATTAACAATAAAAAATTGTTCAATCAGAAGGCATTGGGGATATGTTCGATTTTAGTGGTTTCTGGTGTCTGTAAGACACAAAGTACATCAAATCTCACTTGTTGGTCGGCTAATCCTTCTTCAGCGATATAGCGTAAGGCTAAATTGCGTAACCGATTCTGTTTTGTAGCATCTATTGCCTGAATTGGACTGCCGAAACTTGTTGTAGTTCGAGTTTTAACTTCGACGAAGACTAATACGCCGTGGTCTTTAGCAATAATATCAATTTCACCAAAACGGTTACGCCGATTTTTGGCCAGAATCTTAAAACCTTTCGACTTCAAATAGGCGATTGCTAACTCTTCGCCTTTCCGCCCTAAACCAATTTTATCGCTCAAGGCAATTCCGCACCGGCTGATAACTTCGGCGATGAATTGGGCAAGGGCCAAACCGCTTTAATATTTGAAGATGTTGCTTAGTCGGATAGCCCTTGTGTTTTTTAAAATTATATTCAGGGAAAAAATTGTGAAACTTATTCATAATTTCATCTCGAATAACTTTGGCTAAAATTGAAGCGCTGGCGATTGATAAACTCTTCTTGTCACCTTGGATAATGCCCTGATTTTCAATCGGCAGGTTAGGAATGCGAAAGCCATCCACTAATATTAAGTTGGGTTTAGGATTGAGTTGGTTAATCGCTTTTTTCATCGCTTTAAAAGCGGCGTTCTTAATATTAATCCGATCAATCCAGCGGTGATTGACAATCCCAATGCCATAACTAATCGCTTGCGATTTGATTTCAGCAAAGAGTCTTAAGCGTTGTTTGGGTGTTAATTCTTTTGAGTCTTTAACACCGTTTAGTTTAACGAATTTGGGGAGGACAACCGCCACTGCGACCACCGGACCAGCTAATGCGCCGCGTCCGACTTCGTCAACACCGGCGATGACGATACCACGCTGCCAAAAGTGATAATCCAGATTGGACTTCACATAGTTTCATTGGCGACGGGCGCTTCCACTGCGGTCGGAATACGTTGTTCTTTTAATTTAACAGCACTTCCTTTCTTTGTTCTTAGAAAATAGAGTTTTGCCCGTCGGACTTTGGTTGATTTTTTTAACTCAATCTTAGTAATCAATGGTGAATTTAGGGGGAAGATGCGTTCGACACCGATGCCGCGACTGATTTTTCTAACCGTAAAGGTTTTTGAGTCTTTGCTGCCACGAATTTGGATGACCGTGCCCTGAAAGGTCTGAATTCGTTCTTTATCACCTTCGAAGATCTTATGATAAACCTTGATAATATCGCCAGGTTTAAATTTAGGAAACGGTTCCTTTTGAATTTTTATTTCTCTTTTTTCTGTCTTCTCGGCCATTGGCTATTGCCTCCTTTTCTAAGAAAATTTTCTCTTCCTCGGTGAGTTCAATATTTTTTAGTAATTCGGGTCTCCGCTCTTTAGTGACTTTTAGCGATTGGAGTCGGCGCCAGCGTCGAATTGCTTTATGGTCACCAGAAAGTAGCACTGGTGGAACTTTTAAGCCACGGAAATCGCGGGGTCTGGTATAATAAGGAGCATCTAAATAACCTTGAATAAAAGAATCGGTTGCCACCGACTCCATATCACCAACGACACCAGGTAGAAGTCGAACAACCGATTCGATAATTACCAAAGCAGCGGCCTCACCACCAGCCAGAATGTAATCACCGATTGAGATTTCGTCGTTAGCCAAAAATTGCCGAACTCTTTCGTCGACTCCTTTATAACGTCCACAAATGATAATGAGATGAGACTTTTTTACTAACTCTTGGGCAATCTGTTGGTCAAACCGACGACCTTGGGGTGAAAGGAGAATGATATGAGAGTTATTTTGTTTTACACTCTCCACGGCTCGAAAGATTGGTTCGGGTTTTAATATCATACCGGTGCCGCCACCAAATGGGTAGTCATCAACGGTTCGATAATTATCATTAGCAAATTCTCGGAGATTGATAGTTTTTAATTCAGCGATGCCCTTTTCTTGGGCAATTCTTATGATGCCACAAGCAAATGGACCATTAAAGTATTCGGGAAAGATTGTAACGATATGAATGAGCATCGAGGGACGGCAAGCAATCGAATCTTACTCGAGAATTTCGAGTTGGGCTCGTTTGCCTTGTTTCATCGCCGCAGCGCTAATAATCGCTCGTATCGCTTTCGCGGTTCTGCCTTCTTTTCCGATAACTTTACCGAGGTCGCCTTCGCCGACTCTCAATTCATAAATTAAAGTTTTTTCCCCGGCAATTTCTTTTATTTCGACCTTTTCGGGGTGATCAACAAGGGCTTTCGCGATGTATTCAATAAGTTCTTTCATTTTCTCCTCCTTCTTGAGTTATTCGTTTTTTCTGTTTGCAACGGATTCCGCGCTATCAGTTTTGACAGTTTTGTCATTGTCCGAAACCGATAACGAAGTTGTGCTTATGTTTTGATTTAGATATCTTTTCCAGAGTCGTTCGGCTGTGTTTGAGGCTTGGGCACCTTGCGACAGCCAGTATTCGACTCGTTCCTTGTTAAAGATGAGGTTTTTGTTGCGCGGATTATAGTGTCCGACCGACTCGATATACTTGCCGTCCCTCGAGCGTCGTGAATCTGTTACCACTATCCGGTAATACGGTTGCTTTCGTTTGCCAATCCTTTTTAATCTTATTTTCACCATATTGCTTCTCTATAGCATAACGATAAATTATCATTTGTCAATAATTATTTTTGAAAATATTTATAAATTATTTATAAATTGAGCAAACTAAGTTTTTCTTGACGTGCTACCCAGTATATTTTATAATATAATTGTTATTTAGTTTAAGGAGGTCAGTTTTATGAGACTTTCAGCAATCGGACTGGTGATAGCGGTTATCTTTAGTGCCGCTTTTCCAGCCGGCGAAAATCCTGGGGCGGTCTTCTTAATGATTTGGCCCGGGTCGAGACCGACCGCTTTGGGTGGTGCGTTTACCGCAATTGCGGATGACGCCACTGCAACTTATTACAATGTCGGCGGTCTTGGTTTTCAGAATAGCGGCGAAATTACTCTCCAGCACGCTAACTGGTTGCCAGGATTATATCCTGGGATGTATTATGAGTTTTTAGGCGCAACCCGTTCACTTCGGGAAAAAGGTACATTCGGTCTGAATATCATTTATCTCACAACCGGTCTGACCGAAGTGATCAATGAAAACGGCGAGAAGTTAGGCGAATATACTACATTTGATTTGGCCGCTACCGCAGCTTACGGCTTAAAAGTTCTACCAAAACTGAGTGCCGGTGTCTCGTTCAAATTTATCTACTCATTCCTGGTACCAGACTGGGTCTTTTTAGTGATGCAAAAGGAATTGGGTAATATCTCAGGCGGAGTCGGTACAACTTGGGCAGTGGATGTGGGATTGCTTTATAAACCTCTTAACTTCTTATCAGTCGGCGCGGCATTACAAAACTTAGGACCTAATATTGCTTATACAACCTCGGGTTCCTCTGACCCACTACCGCGGATGTTGCGCATCGGATTGAATTATATGCCGATTCAATCAAAACTATTCCGATTGTCTTTGATTCCAGAGATGACCAAGGTTTTGGTTGGAATGTTTTACGACCCTTATGATACATTGACCTTTTCCCAGGAATTGTCCTACGAATATAAAGAAGCCTGGAAGAGTTTTGGGATTGAACTGACCTATTACGATTTGCTGTCAGCACGACTTGGCTACTTTGAAGATTTGACCGGTGCCCGAGGCGGGGTGCGGGTGATAAAAGACGATGTTGAACAATATGTTTCATTGCCCGAATTTATCTTTACCAAGAACCGTGGCAAATTTGATAAGATTGGTCTAACCTTTGGCGGCGGGATAAAATTTAAAAAATTTGCTTTTGACATCAGTTTCGACCACCTCATCTACGACTTTTCAACCCAGAACTGGAAAGTTTCCTTTTCCTACAAATTTTAAATAAAAGTGAGGAATTTTTTTTAAGAAGGAGGTTTATGACCGAGGTTAAAGTTCTACAAAAAGTTCTTGCCTCTAACGACGCCTTAGCTAAAAACCACCGAGAAATTTTTGATAAAAATTCAGTTGTGGTTATAAATATTATGTCAGCACCGGGTTCAGGTAAAACCAGCCTTTTAGAAAAAACAATCGCTCGAATGAAAAATAACAAAAAGATTTTTGTGATTGAAGGTGATATCAAGGGGGATTTAGATGCAAAACGCATTATGAAAAGTGGAGCCGATTGTATTCAAATCAATACACAAGGTGCTTGTCATCTTGATAGTTTTATGTTAGCCCAGGTATTACCCAAGATCAATCTGGGCAACTATGAATTATTATTTATCGAAAATGTTGGCAATTTGGTATGTCCAGCCGAATTCGATTTAGGTGCCCATTACAATGTGATGATACTCTCAACACCCGAAGGTTCGGATAAACCATTAAAATATCCTTTAATGTTTGCCAAGTCGAATTTATTGATTATCAACAAAATAGATTTATTGCCCTATGTTCAATTTGATTACAATGGTTTAGTTAAATCGGTAAAAAAATTGAACCCAACACTAAGAGTAATTAAATTATCTTGTAAGACTGGTGAAGGAATTGAAGATTGGATTAATTGGCTTGACACAAAAGTTAAGCCAAAGGCTAAAAAATAATGGATTTAAAGTTTATCCGCGAAAATGTTGATTTAGTGCGGGAGACGATTCGCCGGCGTAACGAATCGGTGGATTTAGAAAAAATTCTGGCGCTTGATGAAAAACGGCGTAAGTTGATCAAAGAACGCGATGATACGCAACACCACCAAAGGCAAATTACCGATTTAATTTGTGAAAAACGCAAAGCTAACCAGGACACCAAGCAAGAACAAAGTACCGCCAAGGAACTCGCTTTAAAGATTAAAAAGTTGGAAGATGATTTGGAAATAATCGAGAAAGAAATTAATGATCTACTCCAATTCGTACCTAATGTCATTCATCCATCGGTTGGTGATGAAGACCGAATTATTGGCAACTGGGGCGAAATACCAAAATTTGATTTTCAACCCTTAGCCCATTGGGATTTAGCTCCGACCTTAGGAATTGCTGATTTCAAGGCGGCGACGAAACTGGCGGGTTCGAGGTTCGTTTTATTCAAAGGAAAAGGGGCGCTTTTAGAACGGGCGCTCGTCAACTTCTGTTTAGACTATCACCGGAAATATCACGGCTATGAAGAAATTAGTCCACCGCTGTTGAATCTCAATGTCTGTTTTTACAATTCGGGCGCATTGCCGAAATTAGCCGATGAGATGTATCAGTGTAAAGATGACCCGTTCTATTTGATTCCAACTGCCGAAGTGCCGTTAGTCAATATTCACCGCGACGAAATCTTACGCGAAGAGGATTTGCCCAAATGCTATGTTGCTTATACTCCTTGTTTTCGCCGTGAGGCCGGTTCGTACGGCAAAGATGTCCGGGGTATGATTAGAGTTCATCAGTTTGACAAGGTTGAATTAGTCAAGATTACCAAACCAGAAGATTCTTATCAAGAATTTGAAAAGATGCGCCAAGATGTCGAGCGAATAATGCAACTATTAAAGATTCCTTACCGGGTGAAGCTTTTGGCAGCAAAGGAGATGGCGTTTCAATCTGCCAAGACCTATGATATTGAGGCTTGGGCGGCTGGGGTTGGTGATTGGCTGGAAGTTTCCTCAATATCGAATTGCGAAGATTTTCAGACCCGAAGGGCAAATATTCGGATTCGCCGGAAAAATGGCAAACTCGACTATGCCCATGCAATGAATGGCTCCGGTTTGGCATTTGCTCGGATTTTTATCGCCCTTATCGAAAATAATCAGCAGAAAGATGGCAGTATCGTAATTCCTGAGGTCTTGCGCCCCTACCTTGATTTTGAACAAATTGAATAGTTTAAACATTTGAGCGTTTTGGATAAAAGTGAACCGACGCGAACTTAAGCTTAGAAAGGATATTGTTCAAGTTGGCCGAGAACTTTATGAGAAAGGTTTAATTGTCGCCACCGATGGCAATATTAGTGGCCGTTTAAGCAATCGCCTAATTTTAATTACGCCAGCTGGATTTTGCAAAGGTAAACTTAAGCAAAATGAAATTGTGCGGTTAGTAATTGATAAATCAATTCCTAAACAAATGCAACCAAAGCCTTCTTCCGAATATCTTATGCATATTATGATTTATAAAGCACGACCCGAAATAAATGCTATTATTCATGCGCACCCGGTTTTTGCTACTGCCATCGCTTCGACACCAATTGGTAAAATTAGCAAAGATCAATTATTTCATTTATCCGAGTTCCAGCCATTGGTTGGTAAGGTTGCAATGATTGATTATCTGCCACCGGGGTCAAAAGAATTAGCCCAAGCCGTTGCTACGGAAATGACTCAAGCCAATGTGGTGATTATGGCAAGACATGGCGTAGTGGTAGCAAATAAAAATCTTACCGAGGCGTTTTTTTGTTTGGAGCGGATTGAGTTAGCAGCGAAGTTATTCATATTAACGCAATTAATCAATCAATTTTCAAAATAGTCCGAAAACTTTGACTGAAAAAACTGTTTGTTTTCGTTGCCAAAAGCCCGGTGAGTTATTATTTTATAAAGATAAATACCCAATAGTTAAATGTGTTAGTTGCGGTCAAATTTTTACTGGATTAAGATTGACCGCCGAGGCAAGAAAAAAATTCTACAACGATCGGAATTACTTTGAAAAAATGTATGGTGAGTTTAAATTGCATCCGTCAAAAATTTGGCATCGAATCGTTGCCCGTAAGAGATTAAGGTTAATTGGACATTTTAAAACCAAAGGTAAACTGTTAGACATTGGCTGTGGCTACGGCGTCTTTTTGCAGGTGGCTAAACAGAAGGGCTGGGAAGTCTTTGGGGTTGAGTTGTCGCAATCAGCAGTAAAATATTGTCAGACCGTTTATAATCTTAATATTTTCAATGGTGAAATTGAAGATTCCAATTTTCCTGACCAATTCTTTGATGTTATAACCGGCTGGGATATTTTAGAGCATATTCCAGATCCACCGCCTTTTTTGAAAGCAATCCGACGGCTGATAAAAAAAGATGGGATATTAGCCCTTTCCCTGCCGAATATTGAATCGTTGGTAGCAAAATTTAGTGGTAGCAAATGGTGGACCCTGTTACCCGAAGAACATCTTTGGCACTTTAGCCCAGAAACTCTAACTCGACTACTTCATGAACAAAAGTATGAAATATTCCTTATGGCAAAGAGACCCTTCAGTGGACCAAATTTTACTCGAATTGATGGTATGGTCGTTTTTGCCCGACCGCTGCCTTAAACTTGACAATAAGCTAAAATTTATTAAGAATTCTTTAGTATGACCAATAAGAATCAAGTGAAAAAGCAGATTGAGAAACTGAGAAAGGAAATTAATTACCATAACTATCGGTATTATGTCCTTAACGACCCGGTAATTTCGGATTACGAGTATGATATGCTTTTGAAGGAATTGATTGCTTTAGAAGAAAAGTATCCAGAATTTGTCACGCCAGATTCACCGACCCAGCGCGTGGGTGGTGAACCAATTGAAGAGTTTCCGACTGTAATTCATGACCCACCAATGCTTAGCCTGGATAATACCTATTCCTATGACGAATTACGCGAATTTGATAAACGGGTGCGCAAACAAATTGCCGATGTCAAGTATCTGGTCGAGCAAAAGGTTGACGGTGTAGCGATATCTTTAAAATACGAAAAGGGACGATTAGTGTTAGGGGCAACCCGGGGCGATGGCATCAAGGGTGATGATATTACACCAAACCTTAAAACAATCAGAAGTATTCCACTTCAAATCCTATCCGAAAACAAAGACTTACAAGATATTGAAGTAAGGGGTGAAGCTTATCTTACTAAGAAACAGTTCGAGGCGTTGAATAAAGAACGAGAAGAAACAGGGGAACCACTTTTTGCTAATCCAAGGAATGCCGCGGCTGGCAGTTTGAAGTTGCTTGACCCGAAATTGGTTGCCAGCCGGAACCTTGATGCCTTTATCCATACCATTCCGAAACCGCCCAGTAAAAAGTTTCATTCGGATTTCCAGATGCTGGGTTTATTGAAAGAGGCTGGTTTTAAAGTAATTCCTCATTCGGAACCCTTTGGCTCAATTGACGATGTAATTGGTTACTGTGAAGAATGGGATAAAAAAAGAGAGGATTTGCCTTATGAGGTAGATGGGATGGTGATTAAAATTGATAACTTTCAGCAACGGGAAGAGTTAGGGGAAACGATTAAAAGTCCACGCTGGGCAGTTGCTTACAAGTACCCCCCAAAGCAAGCAACAACTAAAATTAAACGAATTTATCTACAAGTCGGTCGAACTGGAATTGTGACACCGGTCGCGGAAATGGAACCGGTCTTCTTGTCTGGTTCGACTATTACCCATTCTACTCTTCACAATTTTGACGAGATAAAAAGAAAAGATATCCGGGAAGGCGATACCGTAATAATTCAGAAAGCCGGTGAGGTGATCCCCCAAGTAGTAAAAGTGATAACGGAAAAACGAACCGGCAAAGAGAAAGTTGTCCCAATCCCAGAAAAATGCCCAGTTTGTAAGGGACCGCTCTTTCGGGAAGCCGATGAAGTTGCTTATCGGTGCGTGAATGCTTCTTGCCCAGCCCAGATTAAACGTCGAATCGAACATTTCGCTTCAAGGAGCGCAATGGATATCGAAGGGCTTGGCACAGTAATGGTGAATACTTTAGTGGATAAAGGGTTGGTGAAAGACTACGCGGATTTGTATCACTTGAAAAAAGATGATTTGATGTCGTTAGAGAGAATGGGGGAGAAGTCAGCGCAAAATCTAATTGAGGCGATAGCAAAGAGTAAACAGCAACCCTACGCTCGGGTGCTGTACGCGTTAGGTATTCGTCATATTGGGGTCCACGCAGCCCGAATCTTAGCCCAAGCATTTCCTTCGATTGAAGATTTACAAAAGGCATCGTTTGAACAAATTGCTGCAATTCGGGGAATTGGACCAACCGTTGCGGAAAGTGTTAAAAATTTCTTTGCTGAGAAGAAAAATCGCGAGCTTATTTCGCGCCTTAAGAAAGTCGGTTTAAAGTTTAGCACGGAAAGACCACGAGTTGCCCAAATTTTTGCCGGAAAAATATTTGTCCTTACCGGTGGACTGGAACATTATACCCGAGAACAAGTAACCGAATTGATTACTGCTTTGGGTGGGAATGTTTCGTCTTCGGTCTCAAAGAATACCGATTATGTTTTGGTGGGAAAAGAGCCAGGTTCAAAATATGATAAAGCAGTCGCCCTAGGGGTTAGAATCATTAACGAAGCCGAGTTTGAGCGAATGATAAAAGAGAAACGATTGAGATGAATTCTGAGGAGTTTTGCATTAATTTTCGCTTGCCGGTAATCGGCATTGGCTTTGCTTTAATCTTCTTATTCTTCTTTTGTGGTAAGACAAAGTTAAAAGCCAATGATAATGATTATACTCAAAAGCGAAAAAGAATGGTTAAAGAACAAATTGCAGCGCGAGGCGTCACTGACCAACGAGTCCTTAAAGCAATGGAAAAAGTGCCGAGGCATTGGTTCGTACCCGAACCATTACGGGTGGATGCTTATGGTGATTTTCCCTTGCCAATTGGTGAAGGACAGACCATCTCCCAACCGTATATTGTTGCCCGAATGACCGAACTTTTGCAACTTAAGGGTGATGAAAAGGTCTTAGAAATTGGTACCGGTTCTGGTTACCAAGCTGCGGTGCTGGCTTTGTTGACTAAAGAGGTCTATACGATTGAAATTATCGAGAATTTAGCTAAGGCCGCTAAGGAAAGATTGCAAGATTTGGGTTATAATAATGTTAAAGTCAAGTTCGGTGATGGTTATTTGGGCTGGACCGAATATGCGCCGTTTGATGCGATAATCATTACCTGTGCACCACCCTTTCTGCCGGATTCCTTGGTCCGCCAACTTAAAGATGGTGGCAGAATTGTCGCACCAATGGGCGAGGAAAATCAAACCCAAATTCTAACCGTCTTTCAAAAACAGGGTGAGAAGCTATTAAAAACGGAATACGAACCGGTTCGATTCGTGCCGATGACCGGAAAAATTGAAGAGAAAAAGTAAAATTGGTAGTTAAGTCAATAAACCGCAAAGAATTTCGAACCGGTTTGGCAATGCCGATTCAATATCTGAAAGGGGTTGGACCAAAGCGCGCTTCGTGCTTGAATCGAATTGGAGTTGAAACCGTCGGCGATTTGCTTTTTCTGGTGCCACGCTATTACCTTGACCGTACCAATCTGACACCAATTAAACAATTACCGATTGGACAAGATGTAACACTGATGGGGAAAATTGTCGCGACTGGTCTCAAAAAAACAAGGCTGAAGGGTGACCTGGTAAGAATTATGGTGCGGGACGATACCGGATTGATTGAAGCACTTTGGTTTAATCGGCCCGATTTGAAAAAGAAATTTAAGGTGAATCAAAAGGTTGTTCTCTCGGGTAAGGTGTACTATTATCAGAGTAAGCAGTTAATCAATCCGGCTTATGAAATTCTTGAAGATACTAAAGAGAGTCTCGACTATGCCGGAACTATCATCCCCATCTATCCTTTGACCGAAGGGTTGAGTCTTTGGGAATTGCGCCGGATGTTAAAAAGAGCACTCGAATTGGGTTTGCCCTATATTACGGAGACTCTGAACGAGACAATACGCAATCGCTATAATTTCCCCTCGCTGGCTACGGCGCTGAAAAATCTACATTTTCCGGAAAGCCTAACTGATGCCGAAATCGCTAAAACCCGTTTAGTGTTTGAAGAATTATTCTTCTTTGAGTTGCTTTTAGCCTTAAGAAAATTACATAGCGCTGAGATTAAAAAAGGTTACGCTTTGGTTGAAAAGGGGCATTTGACGAATCAGCTCTTGGCAATATTGCCTTTTTCACTTACTCAAGCCCAAAAAAGGGTTATGGAAGAAATTAAATCGGATTTGGCACAGCCGAAATGTATGAATCGTTTACTCCAAGGCGATGTCGGGTCTGGTAAGACGGTGATTGCCATCTTAGCAATGCTCATTGCTGTGGAAAATGGTTTCCAAGCCGCGATGATGGCACCAACCGAAATCTTAGCTGAACAGCATTTTTTAGTCTGGCAGGAGAAACTGCAATCAATTGGGGTTCGGGTCTGCCTTTTGACGGGTAGCCTTAAGGTAAAAGAAAAAAAAGCGATTGCCCAAGCTATTGCTGAAGGCAAAGTTGATATCGTTTTTGGCACGCATACTTTAATTGAAGCCGGTGTGCAATTCAATAAGTTGGGGTTGGCGGTAGTTGACGAGCAACATCGCTTTGGTGTGATGCAACGAGCCGCTTTGCTCAATAAAGGAGTCAATCCGGATTTTTTAGTGATGACGGCAACGCCAATTCCGCGCACGCTTCAGTTGACGCTTTATGGTGACTTAGATGTTTCAATTCTTGATGAAAAACCCCCGGGTCGAAAACGGATCATTACAAGATTGGCAACTGAGAGCGAACGGAGTCAGGTTTATCAATTCTTACGCGAGCGAGTAAATCAAAAACAGCAGGTCTTTATCGTTTGTCCATTGATTGAAGAGTCAGAAAAACTGGATTTGGCATCAGCAATTAAGACTTTTGAAGAAGCGGCAAAGGTATTTCCGGAATTTAAAGTTGGCCTTTTGCATGGTCGGATGAAGACCACTGAGCGCATCAATGTGATGACAGAATTCCGAGCCGGAAAGATTGACATATTAGTTGCGACCACGGTGATTGAGGTCGGGGTTGATATACCCAATGCTACAGTGATGGTGATTGAACATCCCGAGCGTTTTGGTTTAGCTCAACTGCATCAACTGCGGGGTCGAATTGGTCGCGGTCCAGAGGCAAGTTATTGTATATTAATTGTTCCGGATGCAATGATGTCGGAGAGTAGAGAGCGGTTGACATTTTTTGTGGAGAATGATGATGGTTTTGCTTTAGCGGAAAAGGATTTGGATATTCGAGGGCCGGGTCAAATCTTGGGGACACGGCAGCACGGTTTACCGGATTTAAAGATTGCAGATTTGCAAAAAGACCGGCATTGGTTATTTAAAGCCCGGGATGAAGCATTTGCCCTAATTAAAGATGACCCCAATCTTACCACACCCGGCAACGAGATTATAAAAAGAACCTTGAGAAAAAAATTCAAGGGCCGCGAGGAATTATTAAGAGTCGGATAATAACGAATATTCCTTTATTGTTGGCAGCGGTTTGCCTGACTAAGATATTATCTTGTTCACCCCAATTGCCAACCGCGATTGGACCGATTCGAGAAGTAGTTTTAGTTACGGATTATCATGATTTGATTGATTCTACTGCCCAAAAAATTCTGCAAAATAGCATTTATACACCACAACCCGAACCCGAATTTCTAATAAGATATGAACCGTTATCACGGCTTAAGGCAGTCGCCAGTTTCCATATCATTTTGCTCGTTGGTACAGCAAACGACGATATAATTCAACAATTGTGTGGGGAACGTTTACAAGGACTCGACAAGGATACATTTAAACTATTAGCGATCTCAGAACCCTGGGCAAAAAATCAAAAGGTTTTGATATTCGTTACCCAAAAGGAGAGCCTTTTGGTGAACGGACTGAATAAATTTTCCGCAAGGCTTCGTTTGACACTTCAGCAATACGCCTTAGCTCAGATGCACCGGCTTACCTACCAACGCGGATACAACCGAAGGTTAAAAGAAAAATTGTTGGGAAAATACGGTTGGGCTTTCAATTTTCCTTATGGCTTTCGACTGGTTGACAAATACGAATTAGATAAATTCATCTATCTTGTCACCCATAATCCGGACCGAAGTGTTTTTGTTTACTTTGAACAAAAAACGCGACCGTTATTAAAAGAATTACTCTTATCCTTACGGGATAGTCTAACTCAACAATTTTATGAAGGCGACTTTGTGGTAAAAGAACTTTGTCAAGCCGATACGGTTCGATTCCAATTTTTCACTGCCGAAACGGTCGCGGTCTTGGCTTTAAAAATAAGAGGTGTCTGGCAAAACCAAAACTTGGTAGCGGGAGGACCATTCGTTGCCTATTGTTTCAATTATCAAAATCGGTTCTATTTTTTGGATGGTATGGCGTTTAATCCGGGTAAATACAAATTGGATAATCTAAATCAACTTGATGTCATCCTACAAACTTTTGAATTGAAATTATCCCATAGCCAACCATAAGGATTTTGGCTCTTTCATTTTGGCAAGACATTGCGATAAGTGAACCTGGAAATGCCGCGGTCAGTGGCAATCCAGAGATAATTCGAGTCAGCATAGAGCGCGGTGACATTATTAGAAAGTAAACCTTCTTTGGTGGTAAAATAGTCATAGCGTTCGGTGTTGCGATGATAAGTGATAATGCCATTGGGCGAACCGAAGAAAAGATAATCACCGAAACCAGTAAGAGTCGTAAAAGGTAAGGAAAGGTCAATCCCTGGTGGAATGTGAAGTCGCCAATTGCCCAATGTGTCGAAAGATAAGAATCCACCATATACTGAGTAATAATCGTGTGACCTAGTGCGATAGATATCAAAGACGCCAAAGGTAATTTTCTGATATGGGTCAAAGATTGTGTCAATCTTTTTTGTTTTGGTCTCAAAGCGATAGAGACGATTACCGGCGATAAAGTAGAGACGGTTTTGCGACCAGAAAAGTTTTTGAATCGGTGCAAAAAAACGGAGGATAGGGGAGAGGGAATTCGATTTTGAGTCATAATGATAGATCTCTGAACCCGAGCCAATCCAGTAATTATTTTGTTGCGCTACGATACTACTAATCCCTTGAACCCTTCGCAAATCAAGAATCTTAGGTTGAAGTAAAATTGATGGTGAATTAAAAATCGCACCAAATGGCGTTAGGTGTTGTTGCCACTGGTTAGTTTTAGGATTATGCTCAACAAAACCGTCACTACCCAAAAACCAAATGTTATTATCTATCGGCAAGATATTGGTAATTAGACCAATATTGAAACCGAGCCGAAAATGGGATAATAGTTGTTTGGTGACTAAATCATAAGTCAAGACACCATACTCATCAGCACCAACCCAAAGTGTCTTACGGTCTTCGAAGACTATCCCAATCCGGTGTTTAACTAAGTTTTCATCAAGATAAAAGTAAGGAACCAAGAAGGGATAATTGGTGACTTGAAAAGTATTTCGTTCGCCAAACCAAATGGCGTTGGTATCAGTTTTTTTAACCATTTGGAACTTGTGGTCTTTTTTCCGCAGTCGCCAGGGGTTATCATCTGTTAAAAAATAGAGATGGGTGTCAGCGATACCGATGGAACGAATTGCAAATTCAGGAAAGAGTTCCAACCGAAAATTAGTATAAGGGTTATAGCCGATTAAACGATTATCCGTCACAATCCAGAGCAGATTGGCTTTTTGGTCAAAGGCACAAATTCGAATCGTTCCGGTAATGCCATCGCTACTAGTCAAAGTTCTCTGAATGTTTTTTTCGGATTTGTTGAAGATAAAGATTGCCTCAGGTGTGCCGATATAGACATTGAACGGGTCAGAAGTGATTGAATGGATGGTCTTAACCCAAGGCAAATTTAACCAATCTTGGGGATTGTAAACATAACCGTTCCCAAAACCATAGAACAAAACTATTGAAAAGAATATAACAATTTTGAATTTGGAATCTTGAAAGAGGAAAATAAACTCTGAACTTGTTTCAGAGTCGACTGCGTCGAATTTGAATTTCATTCCTTTGTTTGGCTAATCGCTTTGAATGCTTGGGGTAGATATTGGAGTAAATCGCTCGCTACCAGACCATATTCAGTTTTTCTCTCAACCGCTAAATCCGCTGCTAAGCCGTGAAGATAGACCCCAGCAATTGCCGAATTTAGCAAGGAACTTCCTTGCGCAATTAATCCAGTAATGATACCAGTTAACACATCACCGGTGCCACCGGAACCAAGCCCATTATTACCGGTGGGGTTCACATAGACAATACCCTTTTGGTCACTGATTACCGTTGGTGCACCTTTCAGGACTAAAACCGAATCGAACTCTTTAGCGTATTGACGACAGATTTCGATTCTTTGTTCATTGATTTTAGTCGGAGTGAGGCCAATCAATCGGGATAGTTCACCGGGATGGGGAGTCAAGACCTTGGGCGCTTTGATACTTTTTAATTGGTCAGGAGAAAGGTTATTTATACCATCAGCGTCAATCACTACTGGAATCTTTAGGTGCTTTAAAATTTCTATCTCAAGTTGTTTAGTTTCGGAGTTGGTGGTGATACCTGGTCCAATTGCCAAGACATCAGCAGTACTGGCGAGTTGTAAGATTTTTTCTAAGCCGGCTAAGGCAAAGGTCTTTGCTTCGGTTTGGGGCAAGGCGAATTTTACCGCCTCGGTCACTTTCTTTTCGATAATCTGAATTATCGCTTCTGGTACACCGAGTTTAACCAAACCAGCACCGCTGCGCAAAGTGGCAAGACTGGTAAGACAAGCCGCGCCGCTAAAACCACGCGACCCAGCCAAAATCAAAGCAGTGCCAAAGGTTCCTTTATGTCCTTCGGCTAACCGCTTCGGTAAAATGTTTTTAACCAGTTCTGAATTAATCAAAAAGGTATCGCCAGAAGTGGTAATCTTATTGACTGGAATCCCGATATCGGCAACCCAAATGTCGCCGCAATAGGTTCGACCCGGAAAGAGGATATGGCCTCGTTTTAAAAAGCCCATTGTGACTGTAGCATCGGCTTTTATTGCCACACCGGGTACCGAACCGTCTGAAGCGTTTACCCCGGATGGAACGTCTACAGCGATTTTGAAAGCTTTCTGTTGGTTAATTAACCTTATTGCTTGGGCATAGAGTCCATCCGGAGTGCCGGCAAACCCAGTGCCAAAGATGGCATCAATGATTATATTCGGGTTAAAATTGGTAGCAACTTTTTTAAGGGTAGCAATATTTGCTATCGGCTTAGGTTTTAGAAAACCAGCTACAAGGATTTGAAAGTTAGTTTTAGCATCGCCTTTCAGTTCATCTGGATTACCGAGTAAAGTGACCCTGACCTTTGCCCCGCGATTGATTAGATGGCGGGCGATAACAAAGCCATCACCACCGTTATTGCCTTTACCGCAGACTATTAAAACCTTTAAGTCGAACAGGGAGGGGAAATAATCTTCTAATACATTACAGACCCCAATTCCGGCATTCTCCATTAGAATAATACTGGGGATGGCGTAATTTTTTTCTGCCATCAGGTCAATCTTTTTCATTTCGTCACCAGTGACTAAACGCATTTTGGACTTCCAATTGATTATAAGTCGGAGAATTTGAAATGTCAAGGTGAGTAGAGAATTAAAGGTGCTTGACATTATCCGAAAAGTTGACTAATATAATCTTAGCCTTGTCCGTTATCGTATTAGTTTTCAATGATTGGAATCCGATAACAATTCGGTTTTCGATACTTGAAAACTTAGGATAAAGGATAGTTTGTAGGCTTAGAAAGGTGGTATTAGAAAAATGCCTTATTATGGTAAAGTTAAATGGTTTGATGGTAAGAAGGGCTATGGTTTCATTGAACGAGAAGATGGTAGTGGCGATGTTTTTGTTCATTTTACGGATATTGTTGGTCAAGGTTATCGGACTTTAAAAGAAGGTGAGCGGGTTAAATTTGAGTTGACCGATTCGCCCAAAGGGAAAAAAGCAACTTCGGTCGAAAGAGCTAAAGAATAACCGTTTACATACTGCCAAAGAATTGCTTAAGGTTGAGCTATCCATTTTCGGGGATTGACTTTTTTTTTAGATTTAATAACCTTAAGCAATGGCTTTTTTAGTTCTTAGTTTAGGCTCAAACCTTAGTTCTGATAATTCGAAAGATACCCGTGAACTCAATCTGAATAAAGCAATTGACCGTCTTATTCAAGCGAAAATGAAGTTAGAATATAAGTCGAGTATCTATGAAACCGAACCCGAAGGGTTAACCGACCAGCCAAAATTTCTGAATATAGCATTGGGCGTTATAACTGATTTTAGTCCCCGAGCTTGTTTAAAGTTAATTAAGCAAATTGAAAATGATTTGGGTCGGAAGCGAACCGTAAGGAATGGACCCAGAACGATTGATTTGGATATTATCTTTTATGACCAGTTAGTGATTAATCAAGATGATTTAATAATTCCGCATCCCCGAATGCACCAGCGGGCATTTGTTTTAGTGCCACTGGCAGAAATTTTACCGAATTATCGGCACCCAGTGTTAAATAAAACCGTTGCAGAGCTTTTACAGTCGGTCAATACCAAGGGGGTTAGGCTTTGGAGTTGAGGTATATTGCGATTGAGGGTGTGATTGGGGTTGGCAAGACCGAACTGGCAAAAATCTTGGCGCAGCGACTTAATGCCGAATGTGTCTTAGAAGAGGTTGAAGAGAATCCGTTTTTGGCTAATTTCTATAAGGATATGCGAGGGTATAGTTTTCAGACCCAAATTTTCTTTTTACTCTCTCGGCATAAACAGCAACAGCATTTGCTCCAACGCAATCTCTTTATTGACCGAATTGTTAGCGATTATCTCTTCGAGAAGGACCGGATTTTCGCTTATTTGAACCTTACCGAGCATGAACTCGTCTTATACGAAAAACTGTACCAATTTTTAGCTAAAGATGTTAGAAAACCAGATTTAGTCGTCTACCTGCAAGCTCGACTCGAGACAGTTTTAGAAAGGATTCGAAAACGGGGGAGACCATTTGAGCGGGAAATTAGCATTGAATATTTAGAGGCATTGACGGATAGTTATAATCGTTTCTTTTTGCATTACGATAC
>JBDRUX010000021.1:25246-27890 GCA_039801565.1 Caldifarciminota bacterium | reverse complement strand
TGTTGATGCCTACGGGTTAGCAATTAATATTGATATCCCCGAAGAACTCCGACTCACCCGGATTACCCGAGGAGATGGTGTTATTATATGGGACCGGAACACAATTATAAATAACCATGAGATTGGGCGTGCTCTTTATCCTGAATATTGGGTAGGCGCACCGCCCGGGATAACCAGTTCGGTTCTCAGGTATGGCGATGTTCTTTGGTTACCTTTTCTGGGGCGGGGCCAAACCGTTTCTTTTACAATGAGCATCTATGCCCCGGAAAATCTTAAGGATGGTCAAGACCTGGCTCCGGCTGCGGCTATTCTTATTGGACTGGGAACAGCGGTTGGCACCAGCTTTGTCCAACATTTTATCGCCCAAACGATTGGAGCCCGATTTGGTCCGGATGAGACCCGGTTACCTTGGTTGAAAGCACTAGGTCGGTCCTTTTGTCGTGCTTGTGCAATGACCTGGGAAGACTGGAATCCTTTAAATTGGTTTAACTGGTCAACTTCGGCTGCTCAAGAATTCTTTGGTCAAATCGTTGATGAGGACAAACCTTTGGCAAAAATATTTCAACGCTATGGAATGAGTGCGGCTAAAGCTACCGAGACCGCAGAAAAACTGGCTGAGGCTGGTAAAAACCTAAAACTGGCAAAAATAAATCCAATCTTAAACCTTGTCTTATTCGGTGCTCAGACTTCCTTAGAATCTTATGAAAAACTCCAATATGCCGAGCAAGAATTATTACGCAAAGAGAAATATATTCGACCGGTTCGTTCTTTAGACCCTAATGCTAAGGCAGGAACAACTGGTTATGATTCCCTACTCAATTTTATTGTGCCTTATCAACCTCTTAATTATACAATCTTCTTTGAGAATGTGGATACTGCAACCGCTGAAGCGGAGACGATTTTAGTAACTGACCGTATTGATGATAACCTGGATTGGAGTACATTAACACTTGATGAGGTTAGTCACCCAGCAGTTTGCACAACCTTAGTTGACTCTGTGACCAGAACAATAACTTGGTGGTTTCGGGGAATCCATTTGCCACCGAACCAAAATCCGCCAGAGGGTGAAGGTTGGTGTAGGTTTCATATTATGCCTAAACCGGATTTGGCATCTGGTACCCAAATTAAAAACTTTGCTTCCATCGTGTTCGATATCAACCCGCCAATGTTAACCGATACTGTCTTGAACACAATTGATGCTGAACCACCGAGTAGTAGTGTTCGACCGCTACCTGAAACTACTTATACTGGTGAGTTTGTTGTTCGCTGGAATGGTCAAGACCCAATACCAGGTTCAGGAATAAAGCATTACAGTGTTTATGTTCGGGTAGACTCAGGTCCTTATCAACCGGTAGTGACTGGCACATCGGACACAATGGTCACCTTTATCGGTACAAATGAAGCTTGGCATTACTTCTATTGCATTGCTACGGATAATGTTGGCTGGCGTGAGGTGCCACCCGACAGTTATGATGCCAAAACCTTTGTCAATGGAATTGCCCCACCAGTTTATCTATTCCCGGAGAATAATACTTTTATCAATGACACAACACCGACTTTTGTCTGGACCGCAACGGCTGGAAATCAAGGAACTTATACCTTGCAATATTCCACCGACAGCACTTTTACTCAAGGGGTAGTAACAATCACCGGTATTGATTCTAATTCTTATGAAATTTCGGATAATGCTTCGTTAGGCGATTCGTTATATTTTTGGCGAGTCGAGGCAATTAGCAGATTGGGTAGCCATAGCGGTTATCGCCAACCCCATCGGTTTTGGGTTGATGCTCATAAGCCGCGAACACCGGTATTAATTGCTCCAGCCGATAGTTCAGTCCTTGATATTCCAACCCCAACCTTTATTTGGTCAGCAACTGCCGAAGCAGGGGAAAGTTATTTATTACATTATACGACCGACAGCATTATTGATAGTTTTGTAACAATCGGTGTTAGAACTACTGATACAAGTTACACTATACCAGAATGGCTGGCGTTAAATGACACTATTTACCTTTGGGCAGTAAGGACCTATGACTCGGCAGGTAATTATAGCCAATTTCAGGAACATCCATTTCGGTTGATAATCAGTGCCCGACCGGATATTTCGGGTTGGATGAAATACTATACCAACCAGAATCCCGTGGCAAACACAAAGGTAATACTTACGGGTGCGATATGTGATACGGTTTTAACTGATTCAGCGGGTTACTACCGGTTAGCGAATTTATTGAGTCGTCAGAATTATACTGTTACACCTGAGAAAATCAATGAAACTAATGAACCAGCCGTGACCGCCAATGATGCGGGATTGATCCTGAAACACTGCGTAAGGCGAGATACCTTAGATACCTTGCAAAGAGTAGCCGGCAATGTGAGTGGTGATAGTTTGATTTCAGCCTATGATGCGGGCTTAGTCTTGCAATATTCGGTTGGCATAATTCAACACTTCCCAGTCGGCGATTGGACATTTGACCCAAGATTCCGAACCTATGATTCTTTGAGTTCTAATCAAACCGAGCAAAATTACTCAGCAATTCTTTATGGTGATGCCAATGGCAGTTGGCCCTCTGGAATTATGGCACTGGCTGGAATGGATAAAAGACTAATTAATACTTTTGGCGTTAATTTGCCAAAAGAGAAAGAC
>JBDRUX010000021.1:0-25236 GCA_039801565.1 Caldifarciminota bacterium | reverse complement strand
AAGACACTGAGCTTGTGAAGCGGATTAAGAAAATCCCAGCAATCGCTATGATTAAAAATCCGGAATCCGATTTGGGCAAGACCAAAGCCTTATCCGACAACTCTTTATTAACCATAAGCCCCGGTAATACCTTTGAAGAAAAATTAAACCCGGTAATATCCAATGAACTTCCCAAAACTCAAACTACCTCCATCGAACTTCCTTCTTATCAAATTGTTTATCCAATAGCGGTTGAGAATATAAAAGATATCTTTTCGGCGGATATGCAAATTTCTTATAATCCGGAAAAGCTAAGACCGATTGCAATAAGAACAACCGAAGCAACAAGAAACTTCTTAGTTGCTGGTGCGGATTATGAAGGAATTTTAAGAATCGGGATGGCAAGTTGGCAAGACTTAAACGGCGATGTGAAATTGCTTGAAATTGTCTTTGAAGGAAAAGGTGAGCAATTGGTTAATCCAGAAATTAAAGTTGACTGGATAATCCTGAATGATGGCAGACTGATACCAACTGGGGATGGGGCAATGGGTAAGACCGAACCGGTGCGATTATTTTCATTAGCCTGTAAACCCAACCCTTTTGCCAGCAAAATTCAGATTCGCTACTCGATTCCCAAAGAGAATAAAGTTACAATAAGAATCTTCAATTCATTAGGTCAGGCAGTAAAGACTTTGGTTAATAATAACCAAAAGCCGCATACCTATTCAATCACTTGGGACGGTAGCGATGATATCGGAAACAAGTTAGCTAATGGTATCTACTTTATTCGAATTGAGACCGATGATGGAAAATTAGATAAAAAGATTGTGTTATTAAGAAATTAAGGGGGTGAACGATGAAACGAGCAATCTTTCTGCTTTTTACAATTGTAACCTTACTTTTTAGTCAGCCAGTACAGGTTATGATACCAGATACCCAGGCTGATTCGGGTGCGATTTGCTTGATTCCGATAATGATTGATACGGTAACTGGTCGAGATATTATCGGTGTTGACATAACCTTATCTTTTAACCATCGGGTCTTACATCCAGAGAGCGTTTGGGTTGGAAGTACGGTGCCAAGTGGCTGGCTTTTGACATTCAATCGGAATATACCTGATACCCTTATTATCGCAATGGCAGGCGCCTATGCTTTGACCGGTGTTGGTTCACTATGTACTTTACAATTTCGAGTTAATGGTAACCCTAACGATACGACTACAATCCATTTTATTCGGTGTTTGTTAAACGAAGGTAATGTTCCTTGTATGACCAGGGATGGGAGATTTACTGTTAATGCGGTTGGGATTGATGATGACAAAATTGAAAAACGACTGGCGAACTTTTCAGCTTCACCTAATCCATTCCATAATATCACAGAAATTAACTATAGCCTCACTGTTAAGACGAAAATAAGAATTGAAATCTACAATTCATCAGGTCAGGAGATAGCGACACTTATTAATGGCATTCAGAATCCGGGCTGGTATTCGGTTAAGTGGAATGGTAAGGATAATAAAGGGAATAACTGTCCAGCTGGGATTTATTTCTATCGGTTAGAAAGTGAAGAATACCAAGCAACCAAGAAGATGGTGAAGATGAATTAAATTCGGAAGTCGGTCGAATCGACTCTTCGTCTTCGATTAGACTCGAGAATGCGGAGGGTTGAATTTAAACAGATAGTTGCCAACGAGAAAAAAGACTTACCCATTAAACAAAGGCGGGGAAAAATCCCCGCCTTAAATTTTTCCTTTGGAGGAAAAAAAACCGAAGCCAACCTCCGAAGCTGCCTACCAGGTGACCTACGGGGTTACCTACCAGGTTACTCCCCAAGTTGCCTACGGGGTAACCCCCAAGGTTGCTCCCCAAGTTGCCTACCGAGTCGCCTCCGAGGTTGCTTACGAAGTCGCTCCCCAACCTGCCTACCAACCAGCTCCCGAAGCAACTCCCCAAGCAACTTAGGAGGTAACCTACGGGGTAGCTTAGGGGGTAGCCTACGGGGTCACCCCCTATACCATACCCCCCTCCCTAAGGAAATTTTAATATAAGATATTAAAAATCAAATAGATAGACGAAAAAATCGGTCATTTTTAGGTTGAAATATATTTCAACTTTCTGGCACAAAAATATCAAACATTATCCTCAACGTTTCTCTGACCTTTTAAAATTTTGCTTGGAATATTTTAGTTTAGGTTCGGGGTAGAAACCAACTAAGGTCTAAATCAGGGAATATCGCATCGGATTTTTCACAATCGATAAGATAATTAATTTCTTCAGGAGTCAATGGCGCTTTATCCAATTTTTTAGCTAAACTCGTTAACTTTTCGAATTTTTCTGAATGCTCTAAAAATCTTTGCTCGGCATAGTCCCGGGCATGCCAGGTCGAAATTAAAAACTGCCAATCCGATGCTTGTAATAATAATAATTCCCGTGCCAATTGCTTTAAGATTCTTTCATAAACCGAATTAAAACTTTCCTTTCCTGATAATAGCTTCTTAAATTCTTCTTCGGCTTGATAAATTATTTTCCAGGTCCATTTGGTATCTTCATTAAGCCAGATATAATGAAATCCACCTTCGCCCCAAGAACCTTCCGGCAAAGCAATAACCCGGCTTGGATAATTGTCTTTAAGAAAATTACTACAAGTTGTAGCACCAATCGCTTTTTCTTTAGCAAGAAACTTAAACACATAATATAGCCAACGCGTTCCCTCAAACCACCAATGACCAAACAGCTCAGCATCATAAGGAATACAAAGAAAACCAGGTTTTTGGTGTTGATTGTAATAATTATTGAGTGTCTCTTTGATTAAGCCGATGAAATGTTGGGCATGGCTTTGAACCCTCGCTTCAGTTCTGTCTGGCTCATAGATTTGTTTTTGACCCAAATCTATCTTAGGGTCGGTCACGCGCCAGTACCTTAACCCACCGGGAAATCTTTTCTTATGAAAATCTAAATACCAGCCATCGCCAGGATAACCCCATTCGCCTGACCATACCTGTAGCGCTGTTTTTGGGTCACGGGTGAAAAAGGCAACTGGCTTCTTTTTTGGATTCGAACCAACTAAATAAGGCTCATAAGGAATCGGTTTAAAATCTTTTTCTTCAGTTGGCTCAAATTCTTTTTCAAATTGCTGCCATAATCGCTTTAAGGCATCAAAACGTGATAAATAAACCCCAATTGCTTTGCCACCAGTTAAGAGATGAGAGTCAACAATAAAGTATTCAATTCCTTCATCACTCAAAAACTCATCAATTCCTGGTCGTTCATAAGGCGGGCTTGGATAGTCGGGTGGTTGCCAAAGATAACGCGGACGATAAGCACATTCCGGTAACCAGATACCTTTCGGTGCCTTGCCAAAATATTTGCGATATGATTCAATCCCAGTTCGAATCTGTCCTTGAATTGATAGCTCTTCTTTTAATAAAGGCAGGTAGCCATGAGTTGCCGCACTGGTGATAATCTCAATATAACCTGAGTCCTGCAATTCCTTAAATCCGGCAATAATATCCTGATGATAACGGTGATTAAAGTCTTCCCAGACCTTTTCATAAAAATTGCGCCAGGTCTGAGCGATTTTTAGATATTGGTCATCACCATATTTAGCAAACTCTGCGCAATCCGCTTCAGCAGCTTTTATCTTCAGTTTCAGATAGGCATTGAATTCGTCTCGGAAATTAGCCGAAGCCAACTGTTCACAAAGAACCGGAGTCAGACCGATTGTGAGACGGGATCTTAGACCTTCTTCAATAAGTTGATTGATTGTATTGAGTAATGGGATATAGGTCTCAGCACAAGCCTCAGAAAGCCAATCCGTGCCATGGGGCCAACGACCATGACTAAGAACATACGGAATGTGAGAGTGTAAAACGAAAGAAAAATGACCCTGCATTCAGTATTTAAATTATTCGCATAGGACTTTTTCGATGCGAGCCATTGCCCAGTCAATCTCTTCTTTAGTAATAATGAGGGGTGGGGCAAAACGGACAACCTGCTGATGGGTCTCTTTGGCTAAAATCCCCTTTGCCATCAGTTTTTCACAGAATGGTCGCGCGGTTCCTGATGATTCTTTTATTTCGACACCAATTAAAAGCCCTTTGCCCCTAATCTCTTTAATGTGGGGCGACTTTAACGAGTGAAGCCTTTCTAAAAAATAATTGCCATTCTCGAAAGCCCGCTCCGGCAAATTTTCTTCCACAATCACCGCTAAAGCAGCCTTGCCTACCGCACAAGCCAATGGATTACCACCAAAAGTACTACCATGTGTCCCAGGGGTAAATACCGACATAATCTCCGCGGAACTGGCAATCGCCGAGACTGGGATACAACCACCACCCAATGCCTTGCCGAGAATGAGAATATCGGGTTTAGCATCTTCATACTCGTAACAGAACATCTTACCAGTCCTGCCTAAACCGGTCTGAATTTCATCCAAAATAAAAAGGACATTGTTGGTTCGGCAGATTTCCTTAGCCTTTGCCAAATAGCCTGGTTTCGGAACAATAACTCCAGCTTCACCTTGGATTGGTTCAACTAAAAAACCGACGGTATTTGGAGTGATTGCCTTTTCTAAGGCCTCAATATCATCATAAGGGATAAGTTTAAAGCCAGGACTAAACGGTCCGAACCCTTCCCGATACAGTTGCTCAGAAGAAAAGCTAATTATGGTGGTAGTCCGACCATGGAAATTATTTTCGCAGACGATAATTTCTGCTTTTTCTTTTTCCACTCCTTTCTTTTCATAACCCCATTTTCTTGCTGCCTTAATAGCAGTTTCAACCGCTTCGGCACCAGTATTCATCAAAAGGACCTGTTCTTGACTCGTCAATTCGCAAAGGTATTGGCAGAATGGTCCAAACTGGTCGTTATGAAAGGCACGCGAAGTTAAAGTCAACCGGTCCAACTGTTTTTTTAAGGTTCGAATAATGGTAGGATGGCGATGGCCCTGATTTAATGCCGAATAGCTGGAAAGCATATCCAAATAGCGCTTTCCTGCCACATCATAAACCCAAACCCCTTTGCCTCGCGCCAAGACAACAGGCAAAGGATGATAATTTTTCGCACTAAATCTTTCTGCCAAATCTAATAACTCACAAGCATTCACTTTATTGACTCCTTTCTTATTTATTCTCTAAGCACTTTTTATTTCTCATTAAATTTTGGTGCTGGAAGTGCTTAGAATTGCCAATGCTGGTATTTAATAGTCTACTAAAAAACTATCAATTTGTCAATGTTTTGGTTGAGACTTATGGTTCTTGACATAGCGATAGTCTTGATTAGAATACTCTTTAGTGATTCAGGTCTATACTGGTGATGGTAAAGGAAAAACAACTGCCGCAATTGGTCAGGCAATCCGAGCCCTTGGTCATAACTTCAAAGTTTTGATGATTCAATTTATGAAAGGCGATAAAAGTTATGGTGAGATTGTTGCAACGAAAGATATCCCGAACTTTGAAATAAGACAATTTGGACTGCCAACCTTTATCAAAAAAGGCGAACCAAGCCCGGAAGATATAAGATTAGCCCAAGAAGGCTTAAATTTTGCCAAAAAGGCTTTACAGAGTAACCAATACCAAATGATAATCTTAGATGAGATTAATGTTGCGATTGATTATGGTTTAGTAAAGTTAGCCGAAGTCTTAGAATTGATTAAGCTTTGTCCAAAGTCAATCGAACTGGTTCTTACTGGTCGTTATGCACCTAAAGAGTTAATTGACTTGGCGGATTTGGTGAGTGAGATTAAAGAAATTAAACACCCTTACACCAAAGGTTATGTTAGCCGAGAAGGGATTGACTATTAAAATGGGACTGGACGAATTGCTTGAACAGTTTTGGGCTGGTGACCGTAGGGCTTGTGGCCAACTAATCTCAATGGTCGAAAATGATAATCAGATGGCAAATGAGATTCTTAATAAGGTTTATAATCGTATTGGGCGTGCCTATCGGATTGGTGTGACTGGTCCACCTGGCGCTGGTAAAAGTACTTTGGTTGAAAAGATTGCCCTTCGTTTTCGACAAGATAATCTAACCGTAGGAATTGTTGCGGTTGACCCAAGCTCACCATTTTCTGGTGGTGCTATCTTGGGTGACCGAGTAAGAATGGCTGAACTCTTTTTAGACCCCGGCGTCTTCATCCGAAGTATGGCAACCCGAGGCAGTTTAGGTGGATTGGCAAGCAAGACTAAAGAGGTCTGTGATCTACTCGATGCCTTTGGTCAACAGATAATCATTACTGAGACAATCGGTGTTGGTCAGGTCGAATTAGATGTCGCCGAAGCATCTTTTACAACCATTGTTGTTTTAGTGCCGGAATCTGGTGATTCAATTCAAACACTAAAAGCCGGGCTAATGGAGATTGGCGATATCTTTGTCGTGAATAAATCCGACCGCGAAGGTTCGGACCGCTTAGCCTTAGAAATTGAAATGGTCTTGGAAATGCGGAATAAATCAAACCAATGGCACCCACCGGTTATAAAAACGATTGCCACTGAAAATACTGGAATTGAAGAACTATATTCAAGTATTGTCGAGCACCGAAATTTCTTAAAAACCAGTAATCTCCTGAACGAACGAAAAGCCAAAAATATAAGACACGAAATTATCGAACTGGTGGAGACCAGAATAAAAAAACGGATGTGGCAATTAGAAAAAGTGCAAAAGCGGTTAGAAGAATTGGTTACAGAAGTGATGCGAGGTAATACGACACCATTCCTTGCTGCCGATGCAATCCTAAAAGAATGGCAAGATTTTAAATAGTAAAGGAGGGAGTTGATGGATATTGACAAGATTAAAGCTGAAAAAAAACGTTGGCTGGAAAAACTAAAAGATTATCCCCAATGCACAATGCCGAAATTTGAGACAATATCCGGTATCCCGGTTGAGATTGTTTATGCCCCGGATGATATAAAAGATTTAGATTACTTGCGCGATTTGGGTTTTCCTGGTGAATATCCTTTTACCCGTGGCATTAGAAATACGATGTATCGGGGTCGAATCTGGACAATGCGGCTATTTTCTGGTTTCGGCACCGCAATGGATACAAATAAACGATATAAATTGCTCTTAGAACATGGCGAAACTGGCCTATCAGTCGCTTTTGATTTCCCAACCCTTTACGGTCGGGATTCGGATGACCCTTTAAGTCACGGTGAAGTTGGTAAGTGTGGTGTTGCTATCTCTTCTTTAAAAGATATGGAGACATTATTTGATGGTATCCCTTTAGACAAGGTCTCAACCTCAATGACAATCAATGGTCCAGCATCAGTTATCTGGGCTTTTTATATCTTGACCGCGGAAAAACAAGGTGTCAGTTCGGATAAGATTCGTGGTACAATTCAGAACGATATCTTAAAGGAATATATTGCCCAAAAATCCTGGCTCTTTCCACCCGAACCATCAATGCGAATCATCACCGATATTATGGCTTTTGCTGCGGAAAAAGTGCCCCAATGGAACACCATTTCAATCAGCGGCTATCATATTAGAGAAGCTGGCTCGACCGCCCTGCAAGAATTGGCATTCACCTTAAAAGACGGAATGACTTATGTTGAGGCTGGCATCAATGCTGGTTTAGATGTTGATGTCTTTGCCCCAAGACTATCATTCTTCTTTGATTCCCATTTAGACTTTTTTGAGGAGATTGCCAAATTCCGTGCCGCAAGAAGGATTTGGGCAAAGGTGATGAGAGAGAAATATAAAGCCAAGAAACCAGAATCTTGGCTTTTGCGCTTTCACACTCAAACCGCGGGTTGTAGTTTGACTGCCCAGCAACCCGAAAATAATATTGTCCGAACTGCCTACGAAGCGCTGGCAGCAGTATTAGGCGGAACGCAAAGTCTCCATACCAACTCAATGGATGAGACCTGGGCATTGCCAACCGAAAAAGCGGTACTCATTGCCTTAAGAACTCAACAGATTTTAGCTTATGAAACCGGGGTGATTAATGTGATTGACCCTTTGGCGGGTTCTTATTATGTCGAGGCGCTGACCAATAAGTTAGAAGAAGGTGCCTACGAGTATTTTGAAAAGATTGATGCCTTAGGTGGAATGATAAAGGCGATCGAACAAGGTTTTCCTCAACGCGAGATTGCGCAAGCCGCCTACCGTTACCAGAAAGCCTTGGAGAAGAAAGAGAAGATTCTGGTTGGGGTTAATGAATTTGTTATGGAAGGCGAGAAGTTAGAGATTCCAATCCTAAAGATCGATTATACCGTCGAGGAAGAACAGCATCGGCGATTAGAAGAATTAAGAAAGAAACGAGATAACATTAAAGTGAAGAAACGGTTGGATGAATTAAAGCAAGCCGCCGAGGGTAAGGACAATATAATGCCACCAATCATTGAGGCGGCACGCGAATATGCCACATTGGGTGAGATTTGTAATGCAATGAAAGAGGTCTTTGGCACCTATCGTGAACCACCAATGTTTTAGCAAAGGAGTCTTTATGAAAAAAGAAAAATTGCGGATTTTAGTTGCCAAGCCCGGTCTGGATGGTCATGACCGGGGTGCAAAAGTTGTTGCCCGAGCTTTAAGGGATGCTGGATTTGAAGTAATCTATACCGGTCTCCATCAGACACCGGAGATGATTGTTGAAACCGCAATCCAAGAAGATGTGGACGTGGTTGGGCTTTCCATACTCTCTGGTGCCCATATGACAATCTTTCCGAGGGTCTTGCAATTACTAAAAGAAAAAGGCGCTTCGGATATCCTCGTAATCGGTGGGGGTATTATACCTAAAGAAGATATGGCAGAACTGCAGAAGATGGGAGTGGGTAGACTCTTTGGTCCTGGGACACCAACATCAGAAATTATTGACTATTTAAAACAATATTTCAAGATTGAATAACCGGAGGCTACGATGAAAATGGAAGAGGGTATTAAACGCTTAAACGAGATGCGCGAAAAAGCAAAGCTGGGTGGTGGTAAAGAGCGCATTGAAAAACAGCATCAGGCTGGGAAACTTACCGCCCGCGAACGCTTAGAACTTTTACTCGACCCTGGTAGTTTTACCGAATTTGATGCCTTTGTTACCCATCGAATTTTTGAATTTGGGATGCAAGAGAAAAAGATTTTGGGTGACGGTGTCATAACTGGTTATGGCAAAATCAACGGTCGTCCGGTCTTTGTCTTTTCCCAAGACTTCACTGCTTTTGGCGGAACTCTCTCCGAAGCCTTTGGCGAAAAGGTCTGTAAGATAATGGATAAAGCCTTAAAAATGGGTGTGCCAATTATTGGTCTAAATGACTCTGGTGGTGCTCGGATTCAGGAAGGCGTTGTCAGTCTTGCTGCCTATGCTGAAATCTTCTGGCGAAATACTATCGCATCAGGAGTGGTACCACAGATTTCGGCAATTATGGGACCTTGTGCTGGTGGTGCGGTCTATTCACCGGCTCTAACCGATTTTATCTTTATGGTGCGGGGAACAAGTTATATGTTCATTACCGGACCAGAGGTGGTAAAGACTGTAACTCACGAAGAGGTGACATTTGATGAATTGGGTGGTGCCCAAGTCCATACTACCAAATCCGGGGTTGCCCATTTCATCGCTGCCAATGACCAGGAATGCATTGCTGGCATTAGAAGATTATTCGATTACCTGCCTTTGAATAACCTTGAAGAACCGCCCCGAATTGAACCGACCGATGACCCAAACCGAACCGACAATGAACTGAATCAAATTATTCCTGATGACCCGAATAAGCCCTATGATATGAAAGAGGTGATAAGAAGGGTTATGGACATTGATAGTTTCTTAGAAGTCCACGAACATTATGCCCAAAACATTATTGTTGGTTTTGCTCGATTGGATGGTCGGGTTGTAGGAATTTTAGCCCAACAGCCATCAGTATTGGCTGGGGTATTAGATATTGATTCGTCAATCAAAGGGGCAAGATTTGTCCGATTCTGTGACTGTTTTAATATCCCAATTATCACCTTTGAAGATGTACCAGGATTTTTACCTGGAGTCAATCAGGAACACGGTGGAATCATTAAGCACGGGGCAAAATTACTCTACGCCTATTGTGAAGCGACTGTGCCCAAGATTACCATTATAACTCGAAAATCCTATGGTGGCGCCTATTGCGTCTTAGGCTCAAAACAGGTACGGGCGGACATCAATTTAGCCTGGCCTACAGCGGAGTTGGCGGTGATGGGACCAGAGGGTGCGGTAAATATTATGTATCGCAAAGAACTGGCAGAAGCCGATGACCCTAAGGGCTTAAGGCAGAAATTAATTGAAGACTATCGGAATAAATTTGCCAATCCTTATGTTGCTGCCGCGAGGGGTTATGTTGATGACATTATCGAACCAAGAGAGACCCGACCCGAGTTAATCAAATATTTAAAGATGCTTGAGAACAAACGGGACAGGCTACCACCCAAAAAACACGGCAACATACCACTTTAAGGAACTAGTTCATTCTTAAGTTTATTTTAATCTTATCATCGGTGTAACTCATAGTCAGGGTCGGACAAGTTTGTCTGCTCTTGCTTGTTTCGGAATTCAATATGTTTTTTTGATATTTTGAGATAAAATACTAAAGATAATCTGCCAAAGGCTAATCCCTTACTTTTATCCACAAATAAATTACCATTGTAATCAGTCTGAATATTCCGATTTTTATTCTCGAAAATCCAATTTTTTACCCCCCCAATCAATAACCCTAACGTTCCATAAACTTATTATATAATTTCTTTTATCTTAATGAGTTAAATAAATAAGTAATAATTTTTATCTATTTTATCTACTTGACAGGTTGAAAAATTTTAGTATTCTTGATGGCAAGAAGAGTAAATTATGGAGTCGCTGGTCGAATTAAATAAAAAGGCAAGTCTGTCAGAAAGCCCCAAAAATTTAAATAATTCATTAAGTTTGTGTTCATTCGTAAAATCCGTTCACCGGAAAGGAGGTGAATTATCTTCAAAACGAGTTATATTTTGTAACTGCCGATTTAATTTCGGCAAATCTTTCTCTCCCTGAGCAAGGCGCGGAGAGATAAAGAAAAAGTACCTTGCAAATGGAAATTGCGACCTGAGTTCAACATTTTATCGGGTCCAGGTTTGCGAAGTCAAGGAGGCTAAAATGGTTGCTAATCTAAAAATAATTTTACTATGTAGCCTAATTTTGGTGGCTAGTTGCGTTTCTGTTTCTAATTTTCACACCGCTCAGTGCCTTGGCAAAGGAAAAAAAGAACTTGGTGCAGGTCTTGATTTTGGTGTGGCAGAAGGTAACGTCCCAGCGATTACTGATACAACAGTTTTTGTACCTGTAATAGCAGCTGACTTTTGGGGCAGGTATGGCATACTTAAAAATTTGGATGTAGAGGCTAAATATTCTTTTCCAACCAATCTAGCATTCGGCATAAAGTATGGTATCTTAAATAAAAAAGTTGCCCCAATTGCTGTAGGACTTGGGTATATAGGTGGCGGTAAATGGGAAACCAAACTAATAATTTCGGGAACAACTGCCGAGAAAACGACAGTGAGAGTAAGTGACATTTTCGTTCCAATTTACACCTCCCTACATTTTGTTGAATGGTTTACGCCTTATCTTACCCCACGGTATACCCTTCGTATGGCAAGTGGACGTAAAGAAAAGGATGGTGCGGTGACAAAAGTTAACACAACTTCTCATTTGCTTGGCGGAACATTTGGCATTAGCTTCAATCTCGGACCGGCAAGGCTTATGGGAGAGTATTCATATTTCTTTGGATTAGGTGATAGTGAGGCTTCGCAAAAACAGTTGGGTTTTGGGTTCGGTGTCAAATTCTAAAACTGCCTGGTCGCAATTTGATGACATATAGTCTACGGGATCAAAAAATGGAGGGAAACTATGATTAAAAAATTCCTTGTCTTTATACTAATAATGCTGCTTATCGCATGCAAAAAAAAGCCAGGTCCCCTTTCAGTTGAACTAATTGTCACACCATCCGAGCTGAGAAGTGGTGAAAATATTTATCGTTACCTGATAGTGAAAAACGAAGGGGGGAAAGTTAGTGTAAATCGATTTTGCATATGGGAGGAGTGTATAAATGGATGGAACCAGGGCGAGGTTGATACTATAATAAACCTCTCTTTTTCAGCTCCATTAATTCCAGAAGTGAAGCCGGGCGAAACGGATACATTATACTGGGAGTATATTACAGTCTTTAATTGGGGCGAAAGCGATCTTGAGTGGAAGTCTGTTGCTGTTGTAGATTGGGATGGAAATACAGATTCGGATACCGCTATTTACACTGTGAAGAAAGCTCCAATTTTCAAAAGCGCCTCTGTAATTCCAAGCGTAAAACTCTCAAAGAATATAGCCCATTAAGGAAAGCAAGTTAAAATGGTATGGCGGCACCGAGCCAAAGACGAGAAAAGATATCCCCGTTGGTGCACAAGGGTATCAAAATGGAGACGCAGATGCATCATACAAAAATAATCCTATCATTCTTATTACTTTTCGTGTTTTGTGTCTATCTCGATAATGTGATACAACCATCTTCCGTGAGCATTGATCAACGATTTACTATCACAGTCAATGGGACATTTGATGGAACTTCGGATACCCTTTGTGGTTGGTTAGCTATGATGCTGCCGTTAGGTGTTTCTGTTGAAAGTATAAGATATAATACAGGTAACGGATTTACGGAACTCGTGAGAACAACAAATGATACTATAATTGAAAATATGAGGTCTTCGTATCCCCCTGACCCGAATATGGATTGGTTGGCATTTGGAACCAGTCCTTATCAGGGTATTACTCAAAGCTCATACACAGCAACGGTATATCTTTTCGTTACTACCGCCTCGATTCCAGGGAGTTATCTCATAGATTATAGAACAGGCGCTTTTGAGCGTGAGCCAGGAGGCTACACTATTTATTATGGCGATAGTATACTGGATCAGCCGTTACAAATTACTTCAGGAGATATAAAAGAAACTTCCCCAGACTTCCTTCCGGCGTATTTCTCTGCTCGCAGCATTGGGAAAGAGATAGAACTGTCGTTTAACCTTCCCAAACCAACAAATGTATCTTTATCGCTTTATAGCCGCTCAGGTGAAAGAATTCTTTCTTTCCAAATTTTCGTTCCGGAAGGGATATCTCATCTAAAGAAAGACTTATCTTTCCTGCCTTCCGGTATCTATTTTCTCAAAGCAGATTTGGGAGAAAGAGTCGTAACCAGAAAACACCTGATTTTGAAATGACGAGACTTTTTGCAACAAACCAACGGATTTTATTTCCATCGTCTTACCGTTGAAAAAATAAGGATGGGGAAAAATCCCGGCCTAATTTTTTTGACCTACTTCTTTTCTAAAAATTCCTCTATAAACAATAAAAATTTCTTAATGTCCTCCACTTTTAATAAATTGTAGTAAACTTTAACTAAATCAACATAGAGATATTCGTGGACAATAACATTCCGAAATTTAGCCATATTAACAAATGTTTTCTCATATTCTTTTGGTATCACTTTATTCTCAACTAATATCTTTGGAATATCGGCATAAGTTTCGGCTGCCCGCCAACCCCGTTCGGCAATAATCTGAGAGCCGATATCTAAACAGCTATCAATCGCAATCTGAAAATTATATAAGACAACATCTTGACTTTCCGAATCCGCAAGAAATTCGTCCAAGGTTAATTGCCGTTTTTTCTCAAGCTTTTTTAGACAGGCTTCAATTCTCTCGATGCGCTTCCGTATCGAATCATTAATGACCGAATCTGCCATCTTTTAATCTCTCCTTTAATGCCAGCCAAGATATTCTTCGCAGCGGCTCAGCATCGAAATAAAGCTTTTGCGCCTTTACTTCAAAAGTAATCCTTGTTGCCTCATCTTTAGAAAATAAAAGGCGACCAGTCATTAAGACTTGATGGATTAAAGGTAAAGACGCTTCATTAAGAACTATTAAATCTACTTCGTCGGTTTTTAGAACGCTTGTCACAATGTAATTCAACTCGAGTTTTCGCTCGAATATATCATTTACCTTATTTTTATCAAGGTAAACCGCAATATCGATATCTGAAAGGGGCGAAACCTTACCCTTACCATAAGAACCGAAAAGGTAAGTAAAGATTACATCACTTTCTTGTCTTAAAGCCTCAGCCAGTAGTGGAAGTCGAGGTTCGATTTTCTGCGTTATTCTTTTGTTTCTTATCATATTTTATTATAATTGGCTAAGCATCATTGTCAAGCGTCAGAAATTTCTAACCGAAAGTTTATAATCCAAGGAAATAAGGTGGTGCAACCGTCACTTGTGTCCGTTGACCCTGAACCGTTTAAGAACATGCGGGTGGGGCGAAATCTCCATCCTTTATTTTAGTCCAAGTTGTTTTCTTATTAGCTCACAAAGCGAATTTTTTATTTCGGTGTGTCGGGGAACAGGTGCTTTTCTCCCATTTGGGGATTTAAGTATATGTTCGTGTTTCCTGCCATGCCGCTTCAAAAGCACCCTTTATCAACCAGTTCCCGAATGAATTCACTTCGCTTCACACCTCAACCTTTAATTCCTTAGTCTGAATTTCAGCAAACGGTAAAACTTCTTCTTCGATCATTAGTTTATAAGCCTCGCGGATATTTTCTTCCAACTCTTCAAGAGTTTCACCCTGACTGAACACCCCAGGAACTTCTTTAGCCTCCCAACATACCAACCTTCGTCAATCCAATATTCAAGTGTAAAATATCGCTGTATCTTTTCGCATTGCAGGCGTAATGCGAGGAATCAACCTGCACGAAGTGAAATCTATTTCAAATAACGAAGAGAATGGAATGAAATCCGTGATTGGTCTCGTTTCACTCAACCTATGCTACGCATTCGTGACCGTTGAGCGTGAACCTTTGAAAAATAGTCAAGCCCTAAGTTCTTCACTTCACATTACTTGACTTGTTCCCTTGTGAATGGTATAATTAATTATGAAAAATGACTTACTTCTTAAACGTATCTCAGTTAACCCTGAAATTTGTTTTGGCAAGCCTTGCATCCAAGGTACCCGAATCTGGGTCTCGCTGATTCTCGACCTATTAGCACATGGGATGAGTGTCCAAGAAATTCTCACCGAATATCCCCAATTGACCGAGGAAGACATTCGGGCCTGTATTGCCTATGGCGCTGAGATGTCACGAGAACGCTTTGTCGAAATTTCATCGAAGCCAACCGAATGAAATTTAAACTTGATGAGAACTTTGGCACCCGCACCCAACGACTTTTTCAAGATGCTGGACACGATATTCAAACCGTTCGTGCCCAAGGGTTGCAAGGATGTCTAGACCAAGAGCTTTACAATATTTGTTGTTCGGAAGAGCGCTGTCTTGTGACATTAGATTTGGATTTTGCCGATGTGACACGATTTCCACCTAATCAAACAAAAGGTATAGTTGTTATTCGTCTACCACTCCATTCAAGTCTTTCGCTGTTAGAACAATTGGTTAGTCAATTCTTACAAGCTCTTAACCAAATGACACCGGATGGAAAATTATGGGTTATCGAACTTGGTCGAATTCGCATTCACGAATCGTATGAAGATAATGAGTAAACTCCACAAGACTCAAAACGGAAGCTAAAACACAAAATCTGACAAGATTATAAATTACCGCCCGCCAGTCTACGGGACAGCTCCCGAAGTAACCTACGGGGTAGCCTCTGAGTTTGCCTCCCAGGTTACTTCCTAAGTTGCCTACCAGGTCGTTTCCGAGGTTGCCTCCTAACCCACTCCCGAACCTGCTCCCTAACTAACCCCCGAAGTAACTCCTGAAGCAACTTCCCAAGCAACCTACGGAGCAGCTTAAGGGGTAGCCTACGGGGTCACCCCCTATACGATACCCCCTCCCTAATGCAAAATTAGCGTAACCGACGGAAGAGCAACACGATAGACGAAAAAATCGGTCAATTTTAGGTTGAAATATATTTCAACTTTTCTGGCACAAAAACTGTCTTGACTGGCTTCATTTTTGTTTATATCTTTGATTAAGGAGACGTGCAATGGGCAAAAAAGGAGTTAGAAATTTTAACTGGCTAAATCTAAGATTTGTTTATTTGCTAACTTTTGGTATTCTTCTTGTCTGCTCGAAACCAGAATCAACCCTTGAACGAAATATCAAAAATCTTAAATCAGAAGATTCGGTAGCGCGCAAGAAAGCAGCAAAAGCCTTAGGAGAATTGAGAGATCCGAAAGCAGTTGATCCTTTAATTGATGCCTTAAAAGATGTTGATTACGATGTTCGTAAAACCGCTATTATTGCCTTGGGTAAAATCGGTGACCATAAGGCGATAAAACCATTGGTTGACAGACTTGGTGATGAAGATGGTATTGCCAATGCGGCACTGAATGCTCTAATTAACATCGGTTCTTCCTCTGTCGAACCGTTATTATCATTACTCCAAACTGGCACCTCAAGGCAGAAAGTGATTGCAGCAAAAGGTTTGGGTGCTATTGGTGGTCGTCGGGCAACTGAGGGTTTAATTGCTGGGTTAAAAGATTCTGACCCAAATGTCCGAAAAGCGGTTATCTTGGCTTTAGCGAAGATTAACACCGCACAGGCGATTGAAGCAATCGCTAATATGATGAACGATGAAAATTCCGATGTGGCTAATACCGCTGCTCAAGCCTTGCGTGGTTCGGGTAACGAAGGCTTAAGACAAGTGCGTCGTCTTTTGCGCGCCCGGGGATTTTGAATTTTTTTCCTGAAGATGATTTGAACGATTTTATCAGCGAATAAATCTATCACCTTTAGCAAAGGGCTTGGTAAGTTGTATTGGCTTGATGCATCAATGTAGGATTGACTTTTTGTATCATTTCAATATTCTTTTCTTATGTTGCAAATTTTATTGTTTACTGTTTTGGTTTTTGGTCAGAGTAATAATGGTTATTTAATGGTTGACGCCGACCAACCCGGCCAAAAGGTATATCTGGACGGTGATTCAATTGGCACTACGCCAATTACAAATTATCCAATTGAGCCGGGTGAATATTCAATCAGCTTATACGATTCAGAAACCATTGAAAATGCCTACTGGAATCTACGCAAAGCTAATCTGTTTCGTAAACTGTCGGCTTTTTGGGAGTTGACTCGGATTGATGCCGGGACACAAAGAGTCGAAATCAAACCCAACCGAATTACTAAAATTTATTTTTATACTTCAAAAATTAATCAAGCACCAGTTTGGGCAAAATTGACATTTGGCGGTTGTGTTGGTGGAATCTTTGGATTAGGAATTCTGACCGGAATCTTAATTGCTCGATAATGCTTAACCTTTTAAAACGCGCCTTTAAAACAATTCTCTTGCTGATATTGACATCGTTCTTAACGATTCCGGCAAGCAAGCGAAACGAAGTTTTAAGAGAAGCGATGTTTTATAAAAAACTTGATAACGATAAAGTCGTCTGCCAGCTTTGCCCAAGATATTGCATCATTCCCAAAGGAAAACGAGGTTTTTGCCGGAACCGGGAAAATCGCAATGGAAAATTATACACCATTGTTTACGGTAAACCTTGTAGTATTGGCAAAGAGCCGATTGAGAAGGCACCTTTTTATCATTTTCTGCCGGGTAGCGAACGAATCACTTTAGCCACAGTGAGTTGTAACCAACGGTGTAAATATTGTCAGAATTGGGAAATCTCCCAAGCCGCATTAGAGGAAAGAAATCATTACGATGCCACACCCGAGGATATTATTGCAATCGCCAAAAAACATAAAGTAAACATTATTTGCTTCACTTATACCGAACCAGTTGTCTTTTATGAATATATGTATGATATTGCCAAACTGGCGCGGGCTGAAGGAATCAAGACGGCGGTTGTCACCGGTGGTTTTATCAACCCCGAACCGTTAAAGGAACTCTGTAAGGTTGTTGATGCCATCAAGATTGACCTGAAAGGTTTTGACGAAAAATTTTATGAAGAGGTCTGTGGTTCACAACTGCAACCGGTTCTCGATGCCTGTAAAACGGTAAAAGAGGCCAAAACCCATTTAGAAATTGTGAATCTGGTTGTGCCAAGTCTAAACGACGATACCTCAAAAATTCGCCAAATGTGTCTTTGGCTAAAAGAAAATTTAGGCGACGATGTGCCATTACATTTTACCCGATTTGGACCGGCTTATAAACTGACCAATCTGCCGCCAACACCGATAACTACCTTAGAGAATGCTATTAAGATTGCCCACGCCGTTGGTTTAAAATATGTTTATATCGGAAATGTACCTGGACACCAAGCCAACAATACTTATTGCCCAAAATGTAAGAAACTATTGATTAAACGCTTAGGTTACTCGATAATCGAAAATAATATCAAGCAAGGTAAGTGTCGTTTCTGTGGCGAAAAGATTTTGGGTATATGGCAAATGTGAAGAGTTCAATCTATTTTGTACCAGCCGACCGAATCAATAGCGGAATTGAAAAAGTTTTGCAATTGAGTGGTTTTCTTGACGCATTGCCTTATCGTCATAAATTAGGGGTGAAGGTTCATTTCGGTGAGGACGGTAATAATAATTATCTCAGTCCCAAAATTGTGCGCACAGTAATTGAAGTTGTTAGTCAACGGGGTGTCCAACCAGTCCTTTTAGAAACTACTACCCTTTATCGTGGAAAAAGGGCTTGTGCCAAATCCCATGTCGAACTCGCATTAACTCACGGTTTTCGGTTACAGGAAGTTTTGGCACCAATTGAAATAATTGATGGTAAAATCGGTGAAAATTATTATACTGTGCCTACTAATCTGCCGAATGTGAAGAATGCTAAAATTGGCCGGGGTTTAAGAAAAATTGACTTGCTTTTAAATCTTGCTCATTTTAAAGGACACTTTGTTACTGGTTTTGGCGGGGCAATTAAGAATATTGGAATGGGCTTGGCTGCCAAGGCTGGTAAGTTAGATATGCATTCGGTTTCAAAACCTTATGTCAATTCAGAAAAATGCCGAAGTTGCGGAGATTGTCTTTCGGTCTGTCCGGTTGATGCAATTAGTTTTGTTCGCTATGTGGCTAAGATTGGACCAAGTTGTTACGGTTGCGCCAGTTGTATTGCGGTCTGCCCGCATGGGGCAATTCAAGTCAAATGGAACGAAGCTTCAGCTATGACCCAGTTTAAAATTGCTGAATATGCCAAGGCAATCTTAGATAAAAGAAAAGCTTTTCATTTTAATTTTCTGATCAATTTAACGCCAAATTGTGACTGTTATCCTCATACTGAAAAACCTTTTCTACCCGACATCGGTTTTTTGGCTTCTTATGACCCAGTTGCCATTGACCAGGCGGCCTATGATAAGGTCAAAGATCACCTAAAGGAAATTTATTCTCACATCAATCCTGAAATTACCCTTGAACATGCGGAAAAAATCGGTTTAGGTAGTCGCAGTTACCAAATCATCGAAGTCGAATAAAAAAATGGATTATAAAGTTCAATTAGAAATCTTCGAAGGTCCGGTTGAATTATTATTATATTTGGTCCGGAAGAATGAACTTGATATCTTTGACTTGCCAATTGCTCGATTGACCGATGACTATTTAGCCTATCTTCGACAAATGCCGAAAATAAACATTGATTCCGCAGCTGACTTTATTTTGATGGCAGCAATTTTAATCCGATTAAAGATGCGTTCCTTATTGCCCAGCGCTGAAGCCGAACCCCAAGAAGAACCGACAATCAGTTTGGAACATATTATCGAAGAGTTCAAAAAGTATCAGAAGGTTGCCCAACTACTTTCCAACTTAGAAGCCGAACGGTATAACCTTTTTCCACGGGCTGGTGAAGAAATTTATGAATTAACCGGTAGTGGTAGTTTATTTGCCTTAACTCAGACCTTTAATGAAGTCTTAGCAAAATTAGCCCCAAAAGAAAGTTTAAAGATTTCACCCCGCAAAATAAGGGTCGAAGAAAAACTTGAATATTTAAGGGCACTAATCCATAAAATGAAAGTACTCGATTTTAAGGAAATTGTTAAGAATTGTGAAGAGATTGGTGAAGTGATTGCTCTGTTCTTTGCGACCTTAGAATTGATAAGATTGGGCGAAATTATTGTCCAACAGGAAAGGGAGTTCGCGACAATAAAATTAATACTGAAAGAACCGGAAATCGTAGAATCAATATCGCGGAACAAATAAATAACTTCCTTATTTCACTTCATCTTAAACTCTGACACGACCTTGCCAATAAAATTCAATACTCTACTCTTTGGTATTATAAGATCTTATAAAACAAAGAATCGGCGAAGCCGATTAATAAATAAAAAAGAAAAATCCTTAAGAATGCGACTGCGTCGCATCGGCGAAGCCGATTTTCCTCTTCGCGAGAATCATTAAAGGAAAACCCTAAAACAAGTTCAGGGTCGACTTCGTCGACTTAATTATTTGAATCGTTAAAATTTGGTCTTGATTTTATTTGATTTTGTATTAAAATTGGGGTATGGCAGAAGTTTACGATGCAACTAAGATTCATGTTTTAAAAGGGTTGGAGGCGGTCAGGCGTCGCCCCGCAATGTATATTGGTGATGTCGGAATCCGTGGGTTACATCATCTAATTTATGAAGTCGTTGACAACTCAGTAGATGAAGCTTTAGCTGGTTATTGTGACCATATCATCGTCACAATTTTGGCTGACGATTTAGTATCAGTTGAGGATAACGGACGAGGTATTCCGGTGGATATTCACGCTACGGAGAAGAAGCCGGCGTTGGAAGTTGTCTTGACGATGCTTCATGCCGGTGCGAAATTTGAAGATAAGGTCTATCGAATCTCTGGCGGTCTGCATGGCGTTGGCGTTTCGGTCGTCAATGCGCTGTCCGAATTTATGGAGGCCGAGGTTTATCGGGACGGTAAAATTTATCACCAGCGTTATGAACGTGGCGAAACCGTCACCAACCTTACCATAAAAGGCAAAACGAAAAAGACCGGTACCAAAATCACTTTTAAACCGGATAAGAAAATCTTTAAAAAAGTCGAATTCAAATATGAGATTGTCAGCACCCGCCTGCGCGAATTAGCCTATCTCAATCGCAATTTAAAGATTGACCTGATTGACGAGCGAACCGGTAAAAGTGAAACCTATCAATTTCCTGGTGGGATTGTTGACTTCGTAACTTATTTGGATGCGGGACGCAATCGGTTACACAAGCCAATTTATATTGAAGACAAGCGCAACGGTGTCGAATTAGAGGTCGCTTTTCAATATAACGACAGTTTCTTAGAAAATATCTTCTCGTTTGTCAATACGATTAATACTCATGAAGGTGGTACGCATCTTTCCGGTTTTAAGGCAGCACTAACTCGAACCATCAATGACTATGTTCGGAAATCTCAATCAAGTAAAGATGCCGTGGAACTGGAAGGCGAGGATACCCGGGAAGGGTTAACTGCCGTAATCTCAGTCAAACTTAAAGACCCCCAGTTTGAAGGACAGACCAAAACCAAATTGGGCAATAGTGAGGTTAAAGGAATCGTCGAGTCAGCAGTGGCAGAAAAACTTAATGCCTACTTAGAGGAAAATCCTTCGGTAGCAAATAAAATTGTGGCGAAAGTGATTGCGGCTGCTAAGTCCCGAGAGGCGGCAAAGAAAGCAAGAGAGCTGGCGCGCCGAAGGTCGTTATTGGAATCCGATACCTTACCTGGCAAATTAGCTGATTGTTCATCCGAAGACCCAGCCGAATGCGAACTCTATATCGTTGAGGGTGACTCGGCTGGTGGTTCAGCCAAACAAGGCCGCGACCGAAGATTTCAAGCAGTTCTGCCCCTGCGAGGAAAGATTCTTAATGTTGAGAAATCTTCTTTAAACAAAATCTTAACCAATACCGAAATTCGAACTATTATTTCTTCGATTGGGGCGGGAATTAGCGAGGACGATTTCAATCCGGAAAAAGCCCGCTACCGGAAGATTATTATTATGTCAGATGCCGATGTTGATGGTTCGCATATTCGGACATTGCTTTTGACTTTCTTCTATCGTTTTATGCGACCATTGATTGAAGCTGGTTATATCTGTATTGCCCAACCACCACTCTATCGAGTAAAAATTGGTAAAACTGAAACTTATCTCTATTCCGATGAAGAATTAGAAGCACTGCTGAAAAAGCACAAAGGAGACAAGGTTGAAGTTCAGCGCTATAAAGGATTAGGCGAAATGAATCCAGAACAACTCTGGGAGACCACAATGAATCCTGAAAAGCGTATCTTAAAGCGGGTCACCTTAGAAGATGCGGCGGAAGCCGACCGGCTATTTTCGATTCTTATGGGCGATGAGGTCGAACCGAGACGCGAATTTATCGAAGCCAATGCCAAATATGTCGAAAACCTCGATATCTAAGACGCCCCAAAAATAATAAATTCAAATTAGATAAACCCAATTCCAAGAATAGAATCTGGAATTTTGAATCTTGAATAAAAATTTAGCCATTGGGAACCCGGTGTTGTTTTTCTTAATTCCATATTCTACATTCTAAATTCAAGAGATTCATCTCAAGTAACTGTTCTTAGTTCTTCTTTACAATTAACTGTTGACTGGATGCAAGATAGTTCTATAATTTAATTATGAGTAAATATTGGCAAGGTCCATTAGAAAAGATTGACGATTGTCGTCTAAAAATTCCAAAAAGTTATAAGAGTGAAATGAAGGTTGACGGCATCATCTATGCCGACGACCGACTCTTAGAAAAAATAAAAGAGGATATGGCACCCGAGCAGGTGGCAAATGTCGCCACTATGCCGGGGATATTAAAATATTCTTTGGCAATGCCGGATATCCATTGGGGCTATGGTTTTGCGATTGGTGGTGTTGCCGGGTTTGATGTAAAGACTGGTGTCATTTCACCTGGTGGTGTTGGTTATGACATAAACTGTGGCGTTAGATTACTGCGAACTAATCTCTTCCGCAAAGATATTACCGATGAAATCTTAGAAAAACTGGTCAAATCAATCTTTCACGAAGTACCTTCTGGAGTAGGCTCCGAAGGCAAAATCCGGATTACCGAATCGGAAGTGAAGATAGTCTTGACCAAAGGCGCAAGATGGGCTTATGAAAAAGGCTATGGCACCGAAGAAGATTTAGAATATACCGAAGAGCATGGTCAGATGGACGGTGCTGACCCAAGTAAGATTTCCCGAAGGGCTTTAGAACGCGGAGCGCCACAACTGGGAACTTTAGGCGCTGGTAATCATTTCTTAGAGATTCAAGAGGTCGAAGAGATTTACGATGCCGAAGCGGCAAAAATCTTTGAACTCGAACCCCACCAAATCACGGTAATGGTTCATACTGGTTCGCGTGGTTTGGGTTATCAGATTTGTGATGACAATGTTCGTGACTTAGGCAAGGCGGTGCAAAAATATAATATCGCTTTACCAGATCGGCAACTCGCTTGTGCACCAATTGAATCACCGGAAGGCAAGGCGTATTTTTCGGCAATGGTCTGTGCTGCCAATTATGCCTGGGCAAATCGCCAGTGCATCACCCATTGGGTTCGAGAAGCTTTTGCTAACGTATTCAAAAAGTCACCTGAAGAACTCGGAATGAAACTAATCTACGATGTCGCCCATAATATCGCCAAGTTTGAAGAGCATACGGTAAATGGTAAAAAGATGCTGGTCTGTGTCCATCGTAAAGGCGCAACCCGTGCCTTTCCACCCGGACATCCTGCTTTACCGAAAAAATACCAAAAGATTGGTCAGCCGGTTATCATTCCTGGTGATATGGGAACAAATTCTTATTTATTACTTGGCACCCAAAGGGCATTTGAGGAGACCTTTGGTTCAACCTGTCATGGTGCGGGAAGAGTTTGGTCTCGGACCAAGGCATTGGATGAAACAAGAAATCGGAATATTAAAGCCGAACTGAAGGCAAAAGGAATTTTAGTAATGGCAGCCAGTCGAGAGGTTTTAAGAGAAGAAGTGCCGGATGCCTATAAAGATGTTGATGTCGTGGTAGATGTCTGCCATCGAGCCGGGATAAGCAAAAAAGTTGCCAAGATGCGACCACTCGGTGTTGTAAAAGGTTAAAAATGCGGTAATTAAGTTTGGCGGCTGAAATTAGATTTTGAAAATGGCGAAGTAATTATTGACCCTCGAGTGACAAAACTGAGGCTATTATCAAGCTCGGCTTAATTTAAAGTCAATCGTCGGCGGTTCTGTGTAACCTCGTGGCTAAAATAATTCGAGCTATTCGAAATCATTCATTCCATTCGTAATTAAAACTATTGACAATTAAGAAATTAGAATTAAGATTCTCTTGGTTCGAAATTTTTTCATAATTCAAGACCAAACCTTTTATCATATAAATTGGTTGACAAAAAGTCATTTCTACTATATGATACTTTTTATTAAATTCTTTAAAGATCGAAATAATAACACTAAAAAAGAATCAGAACTAACTCGCCCTTATTGTAAAAAATTCTTACCGCAAATGCCTACTCGAAAGAAGAAATGTCCTTTTTGTCAAAATTATATTTTTGTGCGCACACTCCCTAAGACAAAAGAAAAGGTTTTAGTTACTAATGAAGATGCTAAAAAGATTGATGTAGAATGGGGAAAGATACAACATAGGCTAAACAGATTAAATAAGTTAAGCGAAGTTGGTATAAGTGAAGCCGATTTTTGTAAGCGAGTCGGAAAAACAATCGAAGAAGCAACTGATCAAGAAATAAAAGATATCATTTGGTCTAAGTATAATGAACTCGTTATGAAGTATACGAAAAGTAATGATTTCGGAGTCTTAAAAACACTATATTATAGAATGGCATTGTTTCTTGATGAGGAAGGAAAAGATTTTTTTCAAATTCTCCAACAATCTGCAAAAATGGAGTTGATGAATTTCAGACAATCAAAAGTAATTAAAAAAGTCGAAATCCTTACGGCAGGTGAAAATTCATGTGAATCATGTCAACAATTAGCAGCTAAAGTATTTACAATCGAAGAAGCTCTAAAGAACATGCCGATACCTAATAAAGAATGTTCATTTAAGATGTTTGAGAAATCTATAAGAGGATTTTGTAGGTGCTGTTACAACGCAGTTATAGATTGAATTATTTGACCAAATACTTACTTAGATTAAAAAATCGTATACTTAAGAAGTTGTGTGACGTAGGATATGAATTCGCATCTTCATTTAAAAAAATTCTGCAGGCACAATAAATAATCCACCTACCAAGTCAGGTCTTCTTGACGAAAGGGTCAATTCGACTGGCGGACAGAAAAAAAACCTGTCTGCGTGCGAATATGCACAGGTTAGGAAGACATTTTGGATTCGACAATCTGCATCAGGTGGATGAGGTTGCGTTTATTCTGGCACTCGAATTGAACGG